>NZ_CANPVO010000001.1 GCF_947581785.1 Candidatus Palauibacter polyketidifaciens
TCTTCGACATCCGCACGGCGACGGAGTGGGAGATGTGGGGCCGCACCAGCAACTTCGGCCAGAGCCGCTTTGCGGGGGAGAACCCCGCCCCCGGCGCGTGGATCCACTTCCATCTCTCGGAGGACGCCGCGGAAGCGGCAGGCAACTCGGTCGACGTACGCATCACGGACCGCAACGGCACCCTCGTGCGCGAGTTCGAGCACCGCGACGTCACGCCGGGCCTCAACCGCGCGGTCTGGGACCTCCGCTGGGCCGGTGCGGAACCGATTCCGGGACAGGGTCCTCCGGGTGGAGGGTTCTTCTTCTTCGGCCCGTCGGGCCCGCCCGCCGTCCCGGGCACCTACACGGCGACGATCGACGTGGGCGGCACCGAGCTGTCGAAGGACTTCCAGCTCCGAGGCGACCCGAACGTGGCGGCTTCGCAGGCCGTGTACGACGAGCGCTTCACCGCGGCCATGCGCGCACGCGACCTCGAGACGCAACTCAATCGGATGATGGGCACGATCAACGACCTGGACGGACAGATCGACGGACTCCTCGAGTCCATCGAAGGCAAGAACCTGTCCAACGAAGAACAGGTGAAAGCCGTCGCCGACGATGCTCAGAGTCAGCTGACGGCGGTGTCGAGCGAAGTGCGGCGTCCGCCGGGATCGATGGGCTACCGCGATTGGCCGCGCCTCATCGAGCAGCTTCGCAACATCTCCCGCGCGGTCTCGGGCCCGCAGGCGCGACCGACGGTCGGGCAGATGGAGGTGCTGACCGAGATCGAAGCCGGCGCCGCTCAGCGGGCCGAGGAGCTTTCCGGCATCGTGAACGGCGTGATCGCCGACCTCAACGACCTCCTGGAGGACGCGCCGAAGATCATTACGAACTGGAGGCGGGTGGTGATCAGCTGAACGCGGGCAGCCCGGAGGCGGCGGCGGGATGGACATGTGGTTTCTGATCGGCACGCTCTCGCGCTGGGCGTTGTTCGCGGGCCTCCTCGTCGCGGTGGGGGCGGTGGCCTTCAAGCTGGTCATCCTCCGGCGCTTTCCGGGGTTCGAGCCGGAGGAGGATGGAGCCGCCGGCGTGACGCCCGAGAGGCTGGCCGCGCGGATCGGCGGCTTGGCGGTACTCCTCGCCGGCGCGGGCACGCTGGGTCGCCTCGCGGCGGAGGCGAGCATCTTTCGCGATCCGTTCGAACCCCTGGGGGCGGAGCTTCGCCTGCTCGTGACCGGGACTTCGTGGGGCCGGGCGTGGCTCGGACAGGTCGCGGCGGTCGTTGTCTCCGGACTGGCCTTCGCACTCGCCGCGGCGCGGGGGGCGCGGGCGGAATTCGGCTGGATCGCGGCCACGGCGGGGGTGGCCCTCCTCGCGTATACGCCGGCGCTGGCCGGGCATGCAGCCGGAGCCGAGCACTTCGTCACTCCCGCGATCACCGCCGATATCTTCCACATGGTGGCGGGAGGCGTGTGGCTGGGCACGCTGGCCGTGATGGCGGGGGTCCTTTATCTCGGTCGGCGCCGGGGGGCTTCGCTGTCGAAACGCCGCATCGTCGACTGGATCTCGGCCTTCTCGCCGCTCGCGCTGGGCTCGGCGGCGGTCATCGCCGTTACCGGACTCTTCGCGGCATGGCTCCATCTCGGCTCCATCTCGGCGCTCTGGACCGAACCCTGGGGCCGGACGCTGAGTCTGAAGCTCTTCGTCGTTCTCGCGATCGCGGGTTGCGGCGCGTACAACTGGCGACGCGCTCGCGGCCGGGTGGGGGAAGCCGAGGATCCACCGCGTCTCCCGCCGACCGTCACCGTCGAACTGGGCGCGGCGGGTCTGCTTCTCCTCGTCACGGCCGTCCTCACCGGCACGACGCCCCCGGCCCATTGAACCGGCATGACGGCCCCGGCCCATTGAAGCCGATGAGACGCTCGGCGAGACACGCATTGGCGGGTCCCGGACCGTGACCGCGATCTCCGGACTCCGGGTGAACGGAGACCGGCTCTGGGGGCGCCTCGAGGCGATGGCGCGCATCGGCGCCACTCCGGCCGGGGGCGTCCACCGCCTCGCCCTGAGCGACGAGGACCGTCGGGCGCGCGATCTCTTCCGGGGGTGGGCCGAGTCGCTGGGCCTCGCGGTGTCCGTCGACGGGATCGGCAACATGTTCGCCCGCCGGGATGGGACCGGCGGCGCCGGGGCCGAAGGCCGACCCCCTCTCGTGCTCGGGAGTCACCTCGACAGCCAGCCGACGGGGGGGCGGTTCGACGGGCCGCTCGGCGTCCTCGCGGCGCTGGAGGTCGTGGAAACGCTCGAGGAGCACGGGGTGCGGACGGCTCTACCGATCGAAGTGGTGAACTGGACGAACGAGGAGGGCGCCCGCTTTCCGCCCGCCATGATGGGCTCGGGCGCCTTCTCCGGCCGCTTTGCGCTCGCGGACGCGCTCGGCGCGACGGACGCGGACGGGGTCACGGTCTCCGACGCCATCGACCGCATCGGCTATCGCGGCGCGCTTCCCGTCGGGGGCCGCCCGCTCGCCGCCGCTCTCGAGTTGCACATCGAGCAGGGCCCGATTCTCGAGGAGAGTGGGTGCGAGATCGGTGTGGTGACCGGCGTGCAGGGCGCCCGCTGGTTCGACATGACGATCACGGGAGAGGAGGCGCACGCAGGGTCGACGCCGCTGTCCCGGCGGACGGATCCGGTGGCGGTGTTCGGGCGGTTTCTCGTCGACGCGTTTCACCGCATCGAACGCGACTTCGCGCCCCACGGCCGGCTGACCTTCGGGGTTCTCGCGGCGGAGCCGGCGTCGCGGAACACCGTGCCCGGGCGCGTCACGGTGAGCGTGGACCTCCGTCACCCCGACGACGCGACCCTCGACGACATGGAGGACGGTCTGCGCGAGGCGGCGAACCGCGCCTGCCTCGAACGCGGAGCGGCGTGGCGGCTCGATGACGTCTGGCGCTCTCCTCCGGTGCGGTTTTCCGGCCGTTGCATCGACGCCGTCCGCGCGGCGGCGGATCTCTGCGGCTATGCCTCCATGCCGATGGTGGCCGGCGCCGGCCATGACTCCGTGCACACGAACGACGTCGCGCCGACGGGGATGGTCTTCGTCCCCTGCGAAGACGGCATCAGCCACAACGAGGCGGAGAACATCACGCCCGCACAGGCGGAGGCGGGCGCCAACGTCCTCCTCCACGCGGCGCTCGCACTCGTGGAGCCGACGTCGGCTGATATGTTGTCCGCGCCGACACACCAACTAGGAGGCGCCGCGTGACCGCCACGACGAACCCCGCCACGGCGAACCCCGCCGGGACCGCAACGGCGCAATGGCAGGACATCGACCGACGCCACCACGTCCACCCCTTCATCGACCCCAGGGTCGTCGCCGAGAAGGGGACGCGCGTGATCGTGGGCGCGGAGGGCCGCCACCTCATCGACTCCGATGGCCGGCGCATCCTCGACGGCATGGGCGGCCTGTGGTGCGTGAATCTCGGCTACGGACGGGAGGAACTTGCGAGGGCGGCGTACGACCAGATGGTCGAACTCCCCTACTACAACACGTTCTTCCGTTCGGCGCCCCCGGCCACGATCGAGCTGTCGCGGGTCCTCGCGGAGCTCACGCCCGGCGCGATCGCGCACACCTTCTTCTCGAGCTCCGGCTCCGAAGCGAACGACACCATCGTCCGCCTCGTCCGCCGATACTGGGACCTCCGCGGAAAACCCGAAAAGAAGACGTTCATCAGCCGAACCTACGCGTATCACGGCAGCACGATGGCCGCCGCCAGTCTGGGCGGTTTCGAGGCCATGCACGCGGTGGGCGACCTGCCGTTGCCCGGCTTCGAGCACGTAATGCCCCCGTACTGGTTTGCCATGGGAGCGCCCGGCGAGACGCCGGAAGAGACCGGCGCGCGGGCGGCGCGGGCGGTGGAGGAGAAGATCGCCGAACTCGGTGCGGATCGCGTGGCGGCGTTCATCGGCGAGCCCGTCATCGGCGCCGGAGGCGTCATCGTGCCGCCGGACAATTACTGGCCCGAGATCCAGCGCATCTGCCGCGCGAACGATGTGCTCGTGGTCTGCGACGAGGTGATCACCGGCTTCGGCCGCACGGGCGAGTGGTTCGGCGCCGAGAAGTTCGGGATCGAGGCCGACCTCATGACGATCGCCAAGGGACTCACGTCCGGCTATCTGCCGATGTCCGCCGTGCTCATGACCGATGCGGTGTACGACGTCTTGGCCGAAGGCGGGGTGATCCCGCACGGCTACACCTATTCGGGCCACCCGGTCTCCGCCGCCGTGGCCCTGGAGAACCTCCGGATCATGAGGGAGGAAGGCGTCGTCGACCGGGTGAGGGAGGACACCGGCCCCTACTTCCAGGCGCGGCTGAGGGAGTTGAACGATCACCCGCTCGTGGGCGAGGTGCGGGGCGTCGGACTCGTGGCCAGTGTCGAACTCTCGAAGGACAAGGCGACCCGGGAGCTGTTCGAGCCCATGGGCGAGGTGGGCGCCCTCTGTCACGAGCACCTCTACGACGAAGGGGTCGTGTTCCGCGCCATGCGCGACGTCATCTGCACGAGTCCGCCGCTCACGATCACCCGCGACGAGGTCGACGAACTCGTGACGAAGGCCCGGGCGGGCATCGATCGGACGGCGCGGGACCTCGGCATGATGTAGCGGTCCGCGCGCGGGGGCTGCCTTCAGACCCCTTCGAGCGTCTCCGCCATAAGGTGCCGGACCACGGCCCGCACGTCGCCGGTCTCTTCGTACACGGCGAGTTGCCGCTGCGAACTCGACCCTTCCCTGAGGATCCGGAGCGCGTATTCCACCTCCGCGCGGGTGCCGAGTTCGTCGACCACGTCGTCGAGGAACCACTCGATGAGTTCGACGATCAGGTCGGTCGCGGGGTGCTCGCTCTGCCGCCCGAAATCGATGAGCTTGCCCGTCAGCCCGTACCGGGCGGCGCGCCACTT
Organism: Candidatus Palauibacter polyketidifaciens; assembly: GCF_947581785.1. Taxonomy (NCBI): domain Bacteria; kingdom Pseudomonadati; phylum Gemmatimonadota; class Gemmatimonadia; order Candidatus Palauibacterales; family Candidatus Palauibacteraceae; genus Candidatus Palauibacter; species Candidatus Palauibacter polyketidifaciens. The sequence continues at coordinate 4,935 of NZ_CANPVO010000001.1, forward strand.
GTTCTCCGCCAGGAGGACTTCGGGATAGAGGCGGAAGGTGAGGTTGTCCCGCCGCAGCTTCCAGAGTTTCGCCACCAGCGCCTGGAAGATGGCGGCGATGCACACGACCTCCTCCACCCGCGTGCACATGTCGCACACGCGGAATTCGAGCGTCGGGAACTTGTGGTTGGGACGCACATCCCACCAGATCTTGGTCGGGTCCGGGATCGTGTTCGAGCGGACCATCGTCTCGATGAAGTGGTCGTACTCGCTCCAGCCTCCGAAGCTCATCGGGATGCCCGTGCGCGGAAAGTTGCGCCAGATGATGCTTCGGTACGAATGAAGGCCCGTCTTCGACCCCTCCCAGAAGGGGGAACTGGTGGAGAGGGCGAGGACGTGCGGGAGGAAGTACCGCGAGACGTTCATCGCATCCACCATGAAATCCCGATCCTCGATGCCCACATGGATGTGGGTGCCGAAGATCAGGTTCCGTTCGGCGACCTGCTGCAGATCCTCCCGCAGTCCGACGTAACGGTCGAGCGGCGTGATGTCCTGCTGCTCCCAGGTCGAGAAGGGGTGCGTGCCCGCGGCCACGATGGCGAGCCCCTTCTCGGCGACCGTGCCGCTGACGAGGCGTCGCATGCGCACGACCTCCTCGCGCGCCTCCGCCACATCCCGGCAGACCTCGCTCGCCGTCTCCACGCACGCCTGGTGAAGTTCCGGGTGGATCTGCCCGCGCGTCTCCGGATCACCTTCGAGAATCTCGGTGATGAACGACGTGAGTTCGCCGGTCTCCGGATGGACGACCTGGTACTCCTCTTCGATCCCGAGCGTGAGTGAAGGCGCTTTCATTGTGACCCTCTCCGGGAGAGCGTTTCGAAGCCGCGGGGGCAAGCTACTTTCGAGGATCGCCGGAGGCCATGTATGTTCCCCCGTCCCCAACCCGACCCGGTTTCCCGACACGGAGGCTGCACTGATGGACTGGCTCTTCGCAATCTGCATCTTCTGGCTTGTGGCTGCGGTCTTCTTCGGCGGCCTCTACGACGCGGAGACCGGCTCGCCCGGCCGCCAGGTGCTGGGGCTTCTGCTCAACTTCGTCGTTTTCCTCGGCATCTTCGCCGTGCTGCGGCTCGCACTCGGCGGCCTGGGCGGGGAGAGCGCCTTCCTGCGCACCGTGTGGGGGACCGTCCTGCCCACGGCCCTGCCGACGATGCTGATCGGCCGGATCGGGAACGTGGTTTTCAAGCTCGCCGGTGTCACGATGACACGAAAAGTGTTCTCGGCGGACGCCCACTAGCCGGCCCTTCCGCAGGCGATATCGAGCGCCACACTTGCAATCCCGCGATGGCGGGCGAATTATGCGCCCGGATCGCTCGTCGGAGCTTACTTTCAACAGGGAGAACCCAGGATGACCAAAGACGATTTCGCGGCGAAGCTCGCCTCACAGGCCGGCCTGAGCAAAGCCAGCGCCAGGGATGTGATCGACTGCATTTTCTCGACGGATTCGGGCAAAGGGATCATCGCAGGCGAGCTTGACGCCGGCCGCGACTTCACGGTCACCGGCTTCGGCACGTTCGGCACCCGGCACCGCAAGGCGCGCATGGGTCGGAACCCGCAGACCGGCGAGTCGATTCAGATTGCGGCCATGAACGTTCCCACCTTCAAGGCGGGCAAGGGGCTCAAGGACCGCGTCCGAGCCTAGATCGGTCACCGCGACGGGACCCGGAGTCCCCCGGGTCCCGTCGCGGTCGCTTTCAATCTCCGTCTCGTCGTTCCTCCGTCACAACCTGAGCAGCCCCGGGAGCGTCCTCAGCGCTTCGAGGCTGTGTCCCGACTGGAAGTAATCCACGTACGGGAGGGCGGTGCGCATGCCCCGGGCTTCGGGCGCGTAGCGTGAACTCTCGAGCAGGGGATTGAGCCAGATCACCCGGCGCGCTCGCCGCTGAATCCAGCCCATCGCGCGCCGGAGGGGTTCGACCTCGCCCTGGTCGAGTCCGTCGGAGAGGATGATCACGAGCGTCCGCCGACCGAGCATCCGGCGGCCGTGCCGGGTCACGAACGTCTCCAGGCACTCGCCGATCCGCGTCCCGCTCGACCAGCCGCGGGCCCTCAGGCGGTCCAGCGCGGGATCGATCTCTTCGCCGGCCAGCCATGGCGTGAGGTGCGTGAGGCGTGTACTGAACGCGAAGGTCTGGATGTCCCGCGCGCGCCCGCACCCCAGCAGGAAACGCAGCAGGAAGCGGCTGTAGCGCTCCATCGAGCCGCTCACGTCGCACAGGACGACGAGTTGCGGCGGTACGTGCCGTCGCCGTCGCCGCGCCAGCCGGACGAGTTCGCCCTCGTGCGCGACGAGCGACCGCAGCGTTCTCCGGACGTCGATCGGTCCCCGGCGGCCGCCGGGCTCAAGTCGGCGGCTGCGTCGCGTGGAAAGCCGCACCATCAGCCGCTCGAGCCAGGCGTCGACCTCGCGCAGCTCCTCGTCGCCGATCGAGGCGAAGGAACGCCGCGCGAGCGAGTGGGCGGCGCTGTAGACGGCGCCGGTCGGGCGCTCCGGGGAGTCCGGCTCCTCGCGCACGTGCTCCCCGAGGTCGTGCCGGGCCACCGGAGGCGGACCGTCGGGTCCGGAAACGCCGGGCGGCTGGCGAGCCCCCCGATCCGCCGCGGCTTTCGACAGGAGGTTCTCGACCGCGGATGACGGCTGTACTCCCCGCCACCACGCGGGGAAGCAGCGCTCGAAGATCTCGAGATCCGCGGCGCTCGAGCAGAACGCCGCGCGGAGGCCCGCTCTCACATCCTCCACGTCCTCCGTGTCGATATGCGGGAGCGCGGCGACGGCCGTCGTGGACTCGGAAAGCGCGCAGGCCACCCCTTCGCCGCGCAGCCGCCGGCCCAGGTCGACGACGCGCTCCGGCGTCAACCCGCGCCGTCCTCCGATGAGGCGAGCAGCTCCCCCAGCCGTTCCTCCGTCAGTCCGGCCAGGTCGTTCGGGTCCTTCACGAGCGCCCCGATCGCGTCGCGCGCCGTCGCCGGACGCAACGGCTCCGGCCCCAGGTGCTCGAGCGCCGCGGCGAAGTCCAGCGTCTCCGCTACGCCGGGGGGCTTGGCCAGCCGCTCGCGCCGCAGCCGCTGGGCGAGCCTCACGGCCTCCCGCGCCCGGGCGGTCGCGATGTCCGGTCGTCGCCGCCGCAGAATCTCGATCTCCCGCGCCGGCTCGGGATAATCGATCCACAGATAGAGGCATCGGCGGCGCAGCGCGTCGGACAGCTCGCGCGTCCCGTTCGAGGTGAGCACGACGACAGGTCGCGTCCGGGCCTCGACCGTACCCAGCTCCGGGATCGAGACCTGAAAGTCCGACAGCAACTCGAGCAGGAACGCCTCGAACTCCTCGTCCGCCCGGTCCACCTCGTCGATGAGAAGGACCGGACGCGTCTCGCAGCGAATCGCGCGCAGGAGCGGCCGCTCGAGGAGGAAGTTCGGCCCGAAGATCGTGCGCTGGACCGCCTCGGCATCGCGGTCGCCGTCCTGCAGGCGGATGTGGAGGAGCTGCTTCTGGTAGTTCCACTCGTAGAGGGCCGTGGGAAGGTCGAGCCCCTCGTAGCACTGGAGGCGAATGAGCTCCGTTTCGAGCCACGTGGCGATCGCCTTGGCGATCTCGGTCTTGCCGACGCCGGCGGCCCCCTCGACGAGCAGCGGCTTCTCCATGGCGAGGCCGAGATGGACCGCCGTCGCGATCCCCCGGTCGGCGATATAGCCCACCGCTTCGAGTTCCTCGATGATCTTCGCGATGTCCGGTTGCAAGGCGGCGACCTCCCCGGTTGCGGGTGCGACGCGGCAATCTCAGCTTCCGGTGGAAGCCGATCCGCGGTAGAGCCGCTCCCGGCAATATAACCGCTCCCCCGGAGACGACGCCCGACCCGCGATCCGTTCCCGTCCGGCTTCGCTCCACGCACACGCAACCCCCGAGGAACGACGATGGCGATCGAGATAGAAAAGAGTTTCGAGGTTCCGCAGCCCGTGGACGAGGTCTGGAGCTTCCTGACGGATCCCGAGCGCATCGTCGAGTGCCTGCCGGGCGCGACACTGCTCGAAGCTGTCGACGAGCGTACGTACCGGGGCGAGATCGGACTGAAGCTCGGCCCCATCGGGACCCGCTTCCTGGGCGAGATCCGCTTCGACGAACTCGACGCCCGGCGCCATCACATGAAGATGACGGGGGAGGGACGGGATCGCCGAGGCAGCGGCAACGTGAGAATGACGATGTTGAGTCAACTCCAGTCTGTAGAAGAGGAGGAGGGCGGAGGAACCCGGATATGGGTGTCGCAGTCCATCGCGCTGACCGGACGGCTTGCGTCGTTCGGGCGCGGCGGCGTGATTCAATCGGTGTCGAATGTTATGTTCAACCGCTTCACGGGCTGTGTGCGTGAGAAGCTGGCGCGGTGATCCGCGGGTCACGACTTGCGCGCGGCGGCAGCTTGCATTAATCGACCTTGATACCCTTGTTTCGAAGTGATGCCGGTTTTGGTGTGTCGCACGGCCCTGTGATCCGTGCGCTGTCTGTTGCACGAACCGTCCGAGGTACTCGATGAGAAGCACGCGGAACATTCTCCCGTGGGTGGCGGCCGGAGTCGCCGTCCTCTCCCTTCCGGCGGCGCCTCGGGCGCTCGAAGCGCAGACGAGCGACCTGCTGATCCTTGTCGCGCCGGTCACGACGACCGAGCCGGTCGACCGCCGTTTCGGAGAGCGGATCGCCGAGGAAGTCCGGGATGCGCTCAGGATCTTCCCCGGCTACATCGCGATCGAACGCGATGATGCCCGCGATCGGATCGACGATTTCGATCTCGACGAGAGAACGATGACCCCGATCGACTGGCGGCAACTCGGGGGGCAGATGGATGCCGCTCTCGTCATGACCGGAACAGCGGTCACGGCCGCCGGAGGCGTTGAAGTCGACGTCACCTTCGTCGAACCCCGGAGCGGGGACGAACTCCCGATGGAGCCGTTCACGGTGGCGGACGACGACTCCCACGAGGAGGCGGGCGCTCAGATCGTGGGGCAGCTCGGGCAGGGCGTCGAATACCTCCGTTCGCTCGCGTTCTGCGGCGACTACCTGGCGTCGGAACAGCCCATGGACGCGATCTCCAACTGCAACGCGGCCCTGGCGCTCAACCCCGCAAGCGACCGGGCGCACTATCTGCGCGGCCGCGCGTACATGCTCAACGAGGCGTGGAGTGATGCGGCCGCCGACCTGCAGGGCGTCGTCGACAACAGCCCGTCGAACACCGACGCCCTCGAATCGCTCGCGTTCACGTACGCGCAGCTGGGCGACGGCGCCGCGTCGCTTCGCTACTACCAGCAATTCCTCGACTTCCGGCCGGACGATGTCGACACGCGGCTGCGGATCGCCTACGAGCTCACGCAGGCCGAGCGCTGGGCCGAGACGGTGCAACTCCTCCAGGATGGCGTGGAGCGCGCGCCGGATAACGTGGCCCTCCTCGAGTACCTGACCGCCGCGTCGCTTGAGGCCGGACAGACGGCAGGCGAGGTCACCGATGCCGCGATGCTTCGCGTCGCCGTCGAGACATCCGACAAGCTGGTCGCGTTGCAGGGGGACGCCGTGACCCCCTCGACGCTCTCCAACGCGACGAATGCGTACATGCTCATCGAGGAGTACGCCGACGCGCTCGCGTTCTCGGACCGTGCGCTCGAGTCGATCTCCAGCTCGGACGGGAACGGCGAGGGCGAGATGTCCCGCGAGGAGTTGCTCGCCCAGGTCCATTCTTCACGCGCCACGATTTATGATCGGATGGACAATCCGGCGATGGGCGTGGCCGAGCTGGAGCAAGCGCTTGCGTACGACCCGAACGTGCCGAACGGACGGCAGCAACTTGCGGTGCTCAAGTTGAAGACCGGCGACGTCGAAGGGGCGATCGCCGATTTTCGTGCCGCAGTCGAAGACGGAGCGGACCCGAACCAGATCGCGAACGCGATCTTCAGTCTTGCGTACACGAATCACTTCGAGGCCCAGTCCAGGGCGCTGTCCAACCCGGCCACGATCGATGTGCGCGAGGTCGCCACGGCGCTCGAACTGTTCACGGTTGCCGCGGAGTTCGTCGTGGATCCGGCTGCATCGGAACAGATGCACTTCTTCATCGCGTTCGGGTACTACCTGCAGGGAAGCGCCTACGACGGCCGCAACGAAAACGATGAAGCCTGCGCGCCCGCGCGCAGCGCCCTGAACGCGTTCCAGCGGGTGAGCACGCACCTGGCGCAGGCAGGGAGCCATCAGGCCGCCAGCCAGCAGCAGATCCGCGAGGCGATCGATGTCCAGCTGTACCGCCAGGAGTCGATTATCGAGGCGTCCTGCAGCCGCTGAACCCCGAGGATCCCGGCCCGCGTCGGTGCGGGCCGGGACTTTTTTTTATCCTCGAAATGGGGCAAGATGGGGAGAAAAGGGGTTGACACCCATCGCAAGGGTGTGTAAGGTGGGATTCGGTGGGTGGAAACGGGTCGTTCTGGGAGGGACACCCTCGAAGAATGTCGAAGGCACGATTTGCCAGGCTTTCTGGGGAGTTATCGACATCAACTCGACTCGCAGGGTCGGGTCAGCCTACCGGCGCCTTTTCGAAGGGGCCGGGAACGGGAGCCGTTCGTCCTCCTCAAGACGCAACCCGACGCGCTGTCGCTCTATCCGGAGGAGGCTTGGGAAGGCGTGCAGGACGAACTCCGGGAGATGTCGAGACGGCAACCGCATTTCCGCCCCCAGTTGCTTCGCATCACGGCGGACGCCCTTCAGGTCACGCCGGATGCGCAGGGCAGGATCCTGATACCGGAGAGGATGAGGAAGGCGGTCGCGCTCGGAAGTGAGGCTCTGGTCGTCGGCGCGATCAGCCACGTCCAGATCTGGAATCCGGAGACGTTCGAGCGTGTGACGAGGGCGACGGACGAGGACTTCGACCGATTGATAGAGACGGTGTTCGCCTGACGGGTTTTCCGATCGCGGCACGGTGGGGGGAGTCGAGGAAGCCGACGGAGTGACAGAGGAGACGTTTCAGCACACGCCGGTCATGCCGGATGAGGTGCTGCGGTGGCTTCGCCCGGAGTGCGGAGGCGTTTTCCTGGATGCGACGGTCGGCGGTGCGGGGCATGCGATCCGGCTGCTGGAGACCGGGTCGGCCGTGCGCGTGATCGGGATCGATCAGGATGCGGAGGCGATCGAGGCCGCGCGGCGGAGGCTCGCCTCGGCGGGCGAACGGGTGAAGCTGATACGGGCGAACTTCAGGGATGTGGCTCGTCCCGGGTTCGCCGCGGAGATGGACGGTCTGGCGGGAGCCCTGATGGACCTGGGCGTCTCGTCGCACCAGATCGACACACAGGAGCGCGGGTTTTCGTTCCGTCCGGGCACGCCGCTGCGTATGCGGATGGACGAGAGGGCGCGCGAGACAAGGTCCGCAGCCGAGCTGTTGAATCGGGCGGACGAACGCGAGTTGGGCCGGGTCTTCCGTGATGGGGAAGAGCGTAGGTGGCGGACGCTCTCACGTGAGGTGGTGCGGCGGAGGAAGATCCGGCCCTTCAGCACGAGCGACGACCTCGTGGCCGCGCTGTCGGCGGTCCTGGGTCGTTCGGCGCAGGAGAAGCAGAAGGCCAGGCTGTTCCAGGCTTTGCGGATCGCGGTCAACGACGAGCTGGCCGCGCTGAGCGAGGGGCTCAAAGGGATACGGGGCCGGCTCGCTCCGGGTGGGCGGTTGGCGGTGCTCTCGTACCACTCGCTGGAGGACCGGTTGGTGAAGGACGCGTTTCGCAACTGGTCCGCCGACTGCCGCTGTCCTCCGGGTCTCCCGGAGTGCCGGTGTCGCGGGAGGTCGCTGGGGCGCACGCTGACGCGTCGGCCTCTGCGCCCTTCGGCCGAGGAGGTGGCCGGTAATCCGCGGGCGCGCAGTGCGCGACTACGGGTGTGGGAGAAGCGCGGGACGGACGAGCAGGCGGGCGGCGCATGAACCACTGGAGCGGGAGCGTACGGAGGATCCGTCGCAGAACCCTGATCCGGTGGATGACGGCCGCGACGGCCGTCATCGCGCTGGCAGTCTCGCTGATGAGCGTGGTCCGTCGGGGCGAGGACGGGCGGAGGTTGACGGCCGAACTTCGAGGACTCGAGGCGGAGGATCGGATCGTCACGGACCGGATCGACGCGGCGCGGACGAGAGTCGATTCACTCGCGGCGCCGGCGCGGATAGAACGCGAGGCGGAGGCGCTCGGGCTGCAGCGGGCAGCGGAAGAGCAACTGCTGCAGGTCGACGCCGGAACCTCGCCGGCTGAAGAAGAGGTGGACGTCTCCGGCAGGGGAGCGGACAGGTGACGCGTTTCGGCATTCACAGCACGACGCAGCTCGAGGGCTTCGCGGGCGATGCGCAGGAGGCGGCGATCGCACGGACGCAGCGCGTCCGGCATCGTGCGCTGGGCGTCGCGTTCACCCTCGTCGCGTTGGTCTATGCCGTGCGTCTCGGCGACCTCCAGATCCTCGAGAGCGAGGCGCATCGCGCGAGGCAGGTCGCGCAGAGCGCGGAGTGGGAGTCGTTGCCCGCGGTGCGCGGACGGATTCTGGATCGGCACGGCCGCGTCCTCGCGGCGCCGGACACACGCTACCAGGCTTTCCTCGCCGTTAACGAACTGCGCGTCGACCGGGCGGAGGCCATCGAGACGGTGGCCGCGGTCGTGCCCGTGGCGCCGGAGCGCCGGAGCGCCATCGCGGAAGCCTCGGGCGGCTGGTCTCTCGTCGCGAGCGACGTGAGCGACGAAGAGCGCGTGCGGCTGCAGCGGACGATCGGGCAGGGGATCTACTTCGAGAGCCGGTCAGCGAGAGAATACCCCCGCAGCATGGGCCGCCGTCTTATCGGCGCCGTGGGCTCCGATGGCAAGGGCGGAACGGGCCTCGAGGCCGATCTCGACTCATGGCTGGTCGGCGAGTCCGGCCGCGCGGAGGTGCGACTCGATGGCCATCGCAACGCGTACCGTCCCCCCGGCGGACAGGTCATCGATGCGGTGCCCGGTCACGACGTCGTGCTCACGCTCGACTCCGAACTCCAGCGGATCGCCGAAAACGAACTTGCGCGCGCGCTCGCGAAGACGGGGGCGAACGGGGGCGACATCGTCCTCCTCGATCCGCGTACCGGCGAAATCCTCGCGCTGGCGAGCGAACGCACCGACGGAGCGGTCGACCAGATCTCGGGTCTCAGCGATCCCTACGAACCCGGCTCCACGCTGAAGCCGTTCCTTCTCGCGTCCCTCCTCAGCGAGGGCGTCGTCGATCTTGACGAGATCGTGGATGTGGAGGACGGGAGGCTGCGGATCGGCTCGAGGGTGATCTCGGACGTCCACGGCTACGACACGCTCAGCGTGCGACGGATCATCTCCAAATCGAGCAACGTGGGGGCCGCGAAGCTGTCCGCGCGCCTGACGCCTGCGGTGCAGCATCGCTACCTTCGCGACTTCGGTTTCGGCATGCGGACGCAGTTGGGGCACCTCTCGGAGTCGCCGGGACGCCTCAGCCGGCCCGAGTCGTGGACCTCGCTCAGCCCCGCTTCGCACGCGATCGGGTACGAGATCTCCGCCACATCGCTGCAACTCGCACTGGCCTACGGCGCCATTGCGAACGGCGGCGTGCTGATGCGGCCGAGCCTCGTCAGAGAGATACGGGACCCGTCCGGGCGACTGGTGCGGCGCTTCGACCCGATCCCCGTGCGGCGCGTCATATCCGAAGAGGTGGCGGAGGCGGTTCGCGGCGTGCTGGAGGAGGTCGTCCGGGACGGCACCGGGACGCTCGCCGGCATGGCGCGGTTCGCGGTAGCCGGAAAGACCGGAACGGCCCGCCTCGCCGTGGACGGCCGCTACGCACCGGGACGCTACCGCGCCTCCTTCGTCGGCTTCGCGCCGGCGGACGATCCGCGAATCGTCATCCTCACGCGACTCGAAGACCCGACGGGCGGGGTCTACTACGGGGGCGCGATCGCGGCGCCCACCAGCCAGGCGACCCTCAAGGCGGCGCTCGCGGCCGACGGCGTGCAGGTGGATCCGCGTCTCGTCGTTTCCGACGCCCGTCCCCGGCCGTGGTCGGGCGGAGGTTCCGCCGGCACGCCGGAAGGCACCGTCATCTTCGTCTCCAGCGGCACGGGCGCGCCCGGCACGGACGACGTCACCGACATGAGCGGGAGAGGCGTCGTCGCCCTGCCGGACCTCGCCGGATTGTCCGCACGGGCGGCCGCCGCGCGCCTGCACGCGCTCGGCCTCCGCGTGGAATGGCGCGGACAGGGGAGCGTCGCGGGACAGAGCCCCGCGCCCGGGAGCGAGCTGCTCCGGGGTGAGACCGTCGTGCTGAGGTAACCGGGCGAACGAAGAAGGGTCTCGGGGATACAAGGTTGGAGGGAGGTTAACCACTGGACTTTGCCGCAACAGACCACAACGAACCGACACGTTGAGCGCAGGCTTGACGAAGCGGGCCTCGAACCAAGGTGGAGAGGGGTTCCTCCCGCGGAGTTCCCGGCGTTGCGCTCGGACTCCCGCCTGGTCGGCGCCGGCGACCTCTTCTGCGCGATTCCGGGGACGCGCGTCGATGGCCACGCTTTTGTGGAAGCCGCCGGGCGTGCCGGAGCCGGCGCCGCCGTCGTAGAGCGCGTCGCCGACGTCGACCTCCCGCAACTGGCCGTCCGCGACGCCCGGGCGGCCGTATCCCACCTCGCCGCACTCTTCGCCGGCGACCCCGGCGAAGCGCTCCGCCTCGTCGGCATCACGGGAACCAACGGCAAGTCGACTACCGCGTGGCTCACGCGGTGGATCCTGGCCGACATGGGACCCGCCGCGGCGCTGGGCACCCTGGGCACCGTATCCATCGACGGTGAAATCGGCGCTCCGGGGCTGACGACGCCCGATCCGATCGACCTGGCCCTCGAACTCTCCGCGTTGCGGGCGAGTGGCGCGGAGGCGGCGGTGCTCGAGGTTTCGTCGCACGCGCTCGACCAGCGCCGCGCGGATGGTTTCTCCTTCGATGCCGTGGGCTTTACGAGCTTCAGTCGCGAACACCTCGAATACCACCCCGATCTCGAGGCGTATCGGGAGGCCAAGCTGCGCCTGCTCGAGTTGCTTGCGCCGGGCGGCGTCTGCGCGGTGAACGACGATGAACCCGCCTGGAAGGAGATCGCGCCGCCGAACGCCACGGTGCTCCGCTACGGCTTCAAGTCGACGGCCGACCTGTGGCCGGATCAACTCGTGCTCTGCGCGGGCGGCGCGCGCTTCACCTTGCGGGCGCCGGGCGAGGCCGCCGCCGTGTCGCTGCCGCTTCCGGCCGATTTCAACGTGCGCAACGCCCTCGCGGCCGCCGCGATCGCGTGGGGCTTCGGCATGCCGCTCGAAAGGATCGCCGCGCGACTCTCCGAGGCGCCTTCCGTGCCCGGGCGCATGGAAGTGCTCTCGCGCGAGCCGGTTCTCGTGGTCCGCGATTTCGCGCACAACCCGGATTCGTGCGAGCGCGCGCTCTCCTCGTTGCGGGAGATCGTGCCGGGCCGGGTCATCGCCCTCCTCGGCTGCGGCGGCGACCGGGACCCGGGCAAGCGGCCGCAGATGGGGAGCATCCTCGCGCGCCTGGCCGATGTCGCGATCGTCACGAGTGACAATCCCCGGTCGGAAGATCCATCGGAGATCTGCCGCCAGATGGTCGTCGGGCTCCCGCCGGACAGCTACGAGATCGTCGTCGACCGACGAGAGGCGATTGCGCGGGGACTCGCCGAGGCCGGCCCCGCCGACGCCGTCGCGCTCCTCGGCAAGGGGCACGAGACGTACCAGGTCATCGGTGGAGAGCGACTGCCCTTCGACGAGCGCCGGATCGTCGAGGACCTCCTTCCCACGCTTCCGGACGCATCCGGGCTGCCGGGAGCGACGGCGTGACGGCGGCCACGCAGGCTCCGGCGGTGCGCTCGGGCTGGATTCGGGCGGCGCTCCGCCTGGACGCCGGCGGCGCCGGAAGCCCCGGCGAGGGCGGAGAGCGGGCGTACACCGGGGCATCGTGCGATTCGAGGACGCTGAAGCCCGGCGAGCTGTTCGTCGCGCTCGCCGGTGCACGGCACGACGCCGCCGATTTCCTCCCCCAGGCGGCGGCCCGGGGCGCGCCGGGCGCGATCGTTCGCGCCGGACGGGAAGATCTCGCGCTCGGGATGGAGTACTTTCCCGTCGCCGACCCTCTGAAGGCGCTCGGCGATCTCGCGGCCCGGGTCCGGCGCGAATCCGGCGCCACCGTCGTGGCGATCACGGGCAGCTCGGGCAAGACGACCGTGAAGGAGATGATCGCCTGCGCTCTCTCCGGATCCCGCCGCGTGTACCGCACGGAAGGGAACTACAACAGCCAGGTGGGGCTTCCGCTCACAATCCTGCGTGCCTCTCCCGATGCGGACGTCTGGGTGCTGGAAGTCGGAGCGAGCGAGCCCGGGGAGATCGCCCGCCTGGCGGAGATCGCGCGGCCCGACCACGTCGTCATCACGACCGTCGGCGCCGCGCACCTCGAGTGTTTCGGGGATGTGCGCGGCGTCCTGCGAGAGAAGATGGCGCTGGCGCACGGCGCCTCGGGCCGCGGTGCGCTCATCGTGGGAGAGGAACCCGCGATCCTCGCGGAGGCCGCACGGGCCCACCGGCCCGACGCGATCGTGGCCGGCTTCGGACCCGGGGCCGACTTCGCACCCGAGACGCACGCGGTCGAAGCGGACAGGATCGAGTTCCGCCGCGGCGGAACCCGCGTCGCGCTGGGCGTGGGCGGCGAGCACCACCTGCGGGACGCGCTGATCGCGGCGGCGCTGGCGGAATCGCTGGAGGTGCCGCCCAACGCCGCGGCCCAGGGGCTGTCGCGCTACGAACCGCTCGGCCTGCGCGGCGCGCTGCGCCGCATCGGGCGCCTGACGGTGCTGGCCGACTGCTACAACGCCAACCCGGATTCGTTTCGCGCGGCGATCGCCCAGACGCGCGACCTGCTCCCGGGACGCCGCCGCGCCGTGTTCGCGGGCTCGATGCTCGAACTCGGCTCCCAGGAGGTGAAGGCGCACCGCGAGATCGGCGACGAGATGCGGGCGGCGGGTTTCGACGTCATCGCGGCGACGGGCCTCTTCTGCGACGCGCCGTTCGAAGGCGTGCAAGGTCATGCCCTGATCCGGGCGGAGGACCCCGAAGCGGCCCTGCGGCCGTTTGCCGACGCCCTGGAAGGAGATGAGGTCGTGCTCGTAAAGGGCTCGCGCGGCGCCCGCCTCGAGCGGGTCATCGACGAACTGGAAGCCCGTTTCGGAGGGGACGCCTGATGCTCTACCACTTCCTCTTCCCACTCGCGGACCAGCATATCCTGTTCAACGTCTTCCAGTACATCTCGTTCCGCGCGGCCGGCGCCATGGTGACGGCCCTCCTCACCGCGTTCATCATCGGGCCGGGCGTGATCCGCAAACTCAGGAAGCACGGTATCGGCCAGATCGTGCGGGCCGAGGGGCCGGCCACGCACCTCGTGAAGGCGGGCACGCCGACGATGGGCGGCATCATCATCCTCACCGCCTGTCTCCTCCCCACCCTCCTCTGGGCACGTCTGGACAACACGTACGTGTGGGTCGCCCTCGTCGTCACCGCCTGGATGGGCGCGATCGGCTTCATGGACGACTACCTGAAGATCGTGCGCCGTCACTCGCGCGGCCTGATCGCGCGGTACAAGCTCATCTGGCAGTTCGTGCTGGGTCTGGCGCTCGGCGGGTTCCTCCTCTGGCAGCCCCTTTCCTCCTACGGGGCGACCCAGACGATGCTCCCGTTCTTCAAGGATCTGACGGTCGTCATCGAGGTGGCGATCTTCCCGCTGTTCGTCGCCATCGTCGTGGCGGGGAGCGCGAACACGGTGAACCTGACGGACGGTCTCGACGGGCTGGCCACGGGACTCGCCGCGATCGCCGCGCTCACGTTCGGCGCCTTCGCCTACGCGATCGGCCGGGTGGATACGTCGGCCTACCTCGGCGTCCTGTACCTGAACGGGGCGGGGGAACTGTCGGTGTTCTGCGCCGCGCTGGCGGGGGCGGCGATCGGCTTTCTCTGGTTCAACGCCCATCCGGCAGAGGTCATCATGGGCGACACCGGGTCGCTCGCTCTCGGAGGCGCGCTCGGGGCCGTCGCCGTCCTCCTGAAGTCGGAATTCCTCCTCGTCATCGTCGGGGGCGTGTTCGTCCTCGAAGGGTTGTCCGTGATGCTCCAGACCGGATGGTTCAAATTCAGTCGCCGGCGTTGGGGAAAGGGGCGCCGGATCCTGCGCATGGCCCCGCTGCATCACCACTTCGAGAAACTCGGCTGGCCCGAGACGCGCGTCGTCGCGCGGTTCTACATCCTTGGCGTCATCTGCGCGCTCCTCGGCCTGGCGACGCTGAAGATCCGCTGATGGCAGACGACCGACGTCCTCCGCTCTTCGGGCCCGGCGAGCCCGTGGCCGTCCTCGGACTCGGCGTGTCGGGGACCGCCGCGGCGCGTCTCCTGCACGCACTCGGAGCGGACGTATACGCGAGCGATGCGTTCGAGGGGCCTCGCCAGCGGGAGGCCGTGGAAGCCCTCACCGCCGAGGGCATCGACGCGGAGGTGGGACAGCACGACGTGGAGCGAATCCTGAACGCCGACCTCGTCGTGACGAGTCCGGGAATATCGCCGACGGCCGAGATCCGGCGGACGGTGGCGGACGCGGGCGTGCCTACCGTGGCCGAAATCGAGGTCGCCTATCGGCACCTCCGCTCGCGGGTCATCGGCATCACGGGCACGAACGGCAAGACGACGACGACCGCGCTCTGCGGGCACCTGCTGCAGGAGGCCGGCGTGGACGCGCTCACCGCGGGGAACATCGGCCGCCCGCTCTCCGAGATACCGCTGATGAAGCGGCAGCCGGATTGGCTCGTGGTCGAGCTGAGTTCATTCCAGCTCGCCGACCTCAGGGCGTTCAGACCCGAGGTCGGCCTGCTCGTGAACCTCGCGGCGGACCACCTTGACTGGTATTCGAGCATCGAGCGCTACTACGAGGACAAGGCGCGCCTGTTCGCGAACGCCAACGAGGACAGCCGATGGGTCCTGAACGGCGATGACGACGATGTGCTCGCCATGGCGGAACCGGTCGCCGGACACCGCTACATCGCTTCGATCGGGCCGCACGCGGAACCGGGAGCGTGGCTGGACGAAGCGGGGACGCTCGTCCAGCGTCTCGAGGCCGGGGGGGCGCCGGAGCCGTGGATCGCGGCCGGCGAGCTACAACTGGTCGGCGACCACAATGTCATGAACGCGCTCATGGCGGGGCTCGGGGCGGCGCTCGCCGGATGCGAGGCTGCGGCGATCGGAGCCGGACTCGCTTCCTTCCAGGGACTTCCCCATCGCCTCCAGAGAGTGGGCGAGTTCGAGCGCGTGCTGTGGATCAACGACTCCAAGGGAACGAACGTCTCCGCGACACGCGTGGCCCTCAACGCGTTCCATCGGCCCCTCGTGGCGCTCCTCGGAGGCCGGCACAAGGGCGAGTCGTACCGGTCGCTCGCCCCCGCGCTGCGCGAGAACGCGCGAGCCCTGATCGCGTTCGGAGAGGCCGCGCCGCAGATCGTGCGGGAGCTGGGCGATGTGGCGCCGGTCGAGGTCGCCCGCGGATTTCCGCAGCTCGTGCGCCTCGCCCGCGAGGCGGCCCAACCCGGCGATGTCGTCCTCTTCTCCCCCGCCTGCTCCAGCTACGACATGTTCCCGGACTACCGGAAGCGCGGCCGGACCTTCGAGGCGTGTGTCCGCGAATCGTATGAGGGACCGGCCCCGGAGCGGGCGACGTGACGGAGCACGCCCTTTCACGGGAACTCCCGCGCGTTCAGGAGTTCGCCGGTGCGCCGGCGTGGGTGCGGAATGCGCTCATCGGGATCACGCTCGTCCTCGTCGTGTTCGGGCTCCTCTCCGTTTATTCCGCGAGCTCCTTCGCGGCGCAGCAGAGCGGACTGCCGGGGAACCACGTGCTCATGAGCCAGCTGGCTCGCGCCGCCGTCGGCCTCGTGGCCCTGATCGTCGCCGCCTTCATCGATTATCGCGTGTACAGGCGGTTCGCGTGGCCGATCCTCGCGGCGGTGGCGGCTCTTCTTGTCGTCATGATCCTCCCGTTCACGACGGACATCGCGCCCGCCCGGAACGGGTCCCGCCGCTGGCTGATGCTCGGGCCGGCGACCTTTCAGCCCTCGGAACTCGCCAAGGTGGCCGTCGTCTTCTGGACGGCCGCGCTCGCCGTTCGCAAGCAGCGGGCCTTCAACAGTTTTCTGCGCGGAGTGCTCCCGTTCCTCCTCGTCCTGGGCCCCCTGCTCGTCCTCATCGCGGCGGAGCCGCACCTCTCGGCGACGCTGATCACGGCGGCGCTGGCGGCGACCGTGCTCTTCGCGGCCGGGATGCGCATCCGGCATTTTCTGTTCCTCACGCTGCTCATCGGCGCCGGGGTGGTGTGGCTCGTGCGCTCGAACAGCTACCAGCTCACGCGGATTCTCGCGTTTCTCAATCCGGAGGCGGACACGTCGGGCGCCGGCTACCAGTTGCAGCAGGCGCAGATTGCGATCGGCTCGGGCGGGATACTGGGCGCCGGCTATGGCGAAAGCACGCAGAAGCTCCACTACCTGCCCGAAGCGCAGAACGACTTCATCTATCCGATTATCGCAGAGGAGTGGGGGTTCGTGGGCGCGGTCACGATGATCGTCCTCTTCCTTGCGTGGACGCACCTCGGATTCCGGATCGCGAAGTCCGCCCCGGATCTGTTCGGGCGCCTGATCGCGATCGGGCTTACGACGATCATCGCCATCGGAGCGTTCGGACACATTGGAATCACGATGGGGCTGCTGCCCACGACGGGGGTGAGCCTCCCCTTCATCAGTTCCGGTGGCACGGGGCTCGTCATGGCGCTCGGCGTCACGGGCGTCCTGCTCAACGTGGCTTCGCGGCGGAGATGCTGACGCATGGCGTCGCCTCGTATTCTGATCGCGGGAGGCGGCACCGGCGGCCACCTGTATCCCGCCCTGAACCTGGCCGCGGCCTTCGGCCGGCTGGCCCCCGAGGTCGAATGCGTGTTCCTGGGCGGACGGCGGGGGTTGGAGGCCCGCGTGCTGCCTGACGCCGGGTACGAGTTCCGGCTCCTGCCGCTGCAACCGCTGTACCGGCAGCGGCCCTGGCGGAACTGGCGCCTGTTCGCATCGGCTCCGACCGTCCTCGCCGGCGTGCGGCGCGCGTTCCGGGATTTCGATCCGGGGCTCGTCGTGGGCACGGGGGGATATGTGGCGGGGCCCGCGCTCGCGGGAGCCCGCCTCCGCGGAGTCCCGGCGGCGATCCAGGAGCAGAATGCGGCGCCCGGTCTCGTGACGCGCCTGTTCGCGCCGGGCGTCCACCAGGTCCACCTCGGATACCCCGAGGCCGAAGCCCGCCTCCGGGTCGGCGGCCGCACGCGTCTGAGCGCGCTGGGGAACCCCGTCGCCCCCGCGATGGACCGTACGGCGGACGCCGGCGATTCAAGCCGCCCGGCTCCGGCGCGCTTCGATTGGCCCGCGGGCCGGAACCTCCTCGTCTTCGGCGGGAGCCAGGGCGCGCTCGGCCTCAACCGCGCCTTTCTGCGAGACCTCGAGTGGGCGGCGCGGGACGCCTCGGCGTGGCCGGACGACGTCTCGGTCGTGTGGATCGCCGGACCGGCGCACGCGGCCGAACTCGCCGCGCGCACGTCGGAACTCCCCCTCGCGGACCGCGTGCACGTCGTGTCCTACATCGATGACCTGGGCCGACAGCTGGACAGGGTGACACTGGCGCTGTGCCGGTCGGGGGCGATGTCGCTCGCCGAGTTATGCGCCGCGGGCCGACCGGCCGTGCTCGTGCCGCTTCCGACCTCCGCCGGGGGGCACCAGCTGACGAACGCCCGGGCGCTGGCGGCGGCGGGCGCGGCGGAGGTCCGCGAGGAGGAGAGCGTCGAGGCCGGCGAGTTGTGGTCGCTCTGTCGCGATATCCTCACCGACGATGGGCGCCTGGCCCGGATGTCCGCGGCCGCCGA
Organism: Candidatus Palauibacter polyketidifaciens; assembly: GCF_947581785.1. Classification (NCBI taxonomy): domain Bacteria; kingdom Pseudomonadati; phylum Gemmatimonadota; class Gemmatimonadia; order Candidatus Palauibacterales; family Candidatus Palauibacteraceae; genus Candidatus Palauibacter; species Candidatus Palauibacter polyketidifaciens. The sequence goes on from NZ_CANPVO010000001.1 coordinate 22,984, forward strand.
GAGCCGCGGCCGGCCGGACGCGGCCCTCGAGATCGCCCGCGAGATGCTCACGCTCCTGGATCGGCGCGCGGCGTGACGGGGGCGGCGACGGCTGCGCCCCGTCCGGCGGGGACCGCGGATCTCCCGGCACCCGGTGCCCACGTCCATCTGATGGGGATCGGCGGCGCCGGCATGCGCGGACTCGCCCTTCTCTTCGACCGTGCCGGCTACGTCGTGAGCGGGTGCGACCGCGCCCCCGCGGATGCCCTCGGCGACCTTGCCGCGAAAGGGATCCGGGTCGAGCGGGGGCATTCCATCGCCCACCTGTCCGGGGTCGATCTGCTCGTTCGAAGTTCGGCCGTGCCGGCAGACGAGCCGGAGGTCGTCGGAGCGGAAGTCGCGGGCATACCGGTGATGCGCAGGGCCCGGGCGCTCGGCGCCCTCCTCAACGGGCAGGCGATGGTCGGCGTTGCGGGGACGCACGGGAAGACGACGATCACCGCGATGACCGGGCACGCGGCGGCCGCGGCCGGGCTCGATCCCCTCGTCCTCGTCGGCGGCCGCGTCGACGCGTGGAAGGGGTTTACGCGGCTGGGGGATGGTCCCGCCATCGTGGAAGCCGATGAATTCGACCGCTCCTTCCTCGAACTTCATCCCACGCTTGCCGTGATCAGCTCGCTCGAGCCTGAGCATCTCGATACCTACGGGGACTGGGAGAGTCTCCGTTCCGCGTTCGCGGATTTCGCCGGGCGGACCCGGAACGCCGAAGGTCTCATCTACTGCCGCGATGACGAGGGCGCCCGCAAACTCGCGGAGGCGTGCGGGTTCTCCGGCACGGGGCGCGGTTTCGGGTACGGTTTCGGGGACGGAGCCTGGTGCAGGCTCGAAGAGGCGGGGCCGCGCACGCTGCGCCTCTCCTGGCCGGACGGGACGGTCGATCTCACGCTCCGCGTGCCCGGGCGCCACAACCAGCTCAACGCCGCGGCGGCCTTCCTCGCCGCGTTGCGGCTCGGCGGCGATCCTCGGGCGGCGGCGCGCGGGCTCGGCGAGTTCCGCGGCGTGGCGCGCCGGCTCGAGATGATCGCGGCTTGGCCCGACCTCACGGTCTTTGACGACTACGCGCACCATCCGACCGAGGTCGCGGCGTCGCTCGCCGCGCTGCGGGAAGCCTATCCGGACGCCCGGCTGACGGTCGTCTTTCAGCCGCACCTGTTCACCCGGACGCGCGACTTCGCGGACGCGTTCACCCGCGCCCTGACGACTGCGGACGAGGCGCGCGTGCTCCCCATCTATCCCGCGCGCGAAACGCCGCTTCCAGGCGTCACCTCGGAGCTGATCATCGGCGGGGCCGGAGCGACCGCGGCGCCGATCGACCGGAAGGACGCGCGGGAACTCGTGCCGGCGGAGGTCGGCGCCGGAGAGGCGGTGCTCGTCTTCATGGGCGCCGGCGACGTCACCGACCTCGCGCACGCGGCGGTCCAGCGGCGGGCGGGCGATGCGGTGGGAACGTGACGTCCCGCTCGCGCCCCTGGTCCGCTACCGGATCGGCGGGCCGGCCGCGCGGCTCGCGCGACCTCGCTCGATGGCGGAGCTGGACACCGCGCTGCGCGAAACGTCCGGCCGCGGCTGCCGCGTGCTGGGGACCGGTGCGAACCTCCTCATCGGGGACGACGGAGTGGCGGAACCCGTCCTCGTCCTCGAGGGCGATTTCGGGGCCGTCCGGGTCGAGGCCACCGCCATCGAGGCGGGGGCCGGCGCCCGCCTGCCCGCCCTTGCCCAGACCGCACGCCGCAACGGACGGTCGGGATTCCACTTCCTGGAGGCCGTCCCCGGCACCCTCGGCGGAGGCCTGCGGATGAATGCCGGGTCGAGGGACGAGGGACTCTGGGACCGCGTCGAATGGGCGGAAGCCGTGACGCCGGAGGGCGAACTCGTGCGGGTCCGGCCCGAGGAGGCGCAGCCCGCGTATCGCCATGTGCGCGTGCCGGCCGACTGGGTGTTCGTGCGCGCGCGCCTCGACGCGAAGCCGGCCGAGGCGGACGCCGTTCGCGATGCACACCTGAACTTCCGCGAACGAAAGGTACGGGATCAGGTGTACGACCTGCCCTCGGTGGGTTCGACCTGGAAGAACCCGGGTCCGCCGCATCCGCCGGCCTGGAAGATCGTCGACGAGGTCGAAATGAGAGGGGCCCGGGTCGGGGGCGCGCGGATCCACGAGCGGCACGCGAACTTCATCGTCAATCTCGGCGGGGCGCGCGCCGCCGACGTGATCGGACTCATGGCGGAGACTCGCCGCCGCGCCCTCGCGCGTCTCCGCGTGGCGCTGGAGCCGGAGATCCACCTGTGGGGGTTCGATCCCGCGCAACTCGCCCGCGTGGGGGCCGCATGATCTCTCCCGGGACGTCGCGCTCCCGACGCATCACCCGCCGAGGACGCCGCAGGCTCCTCTTCGCCCTGATGGCCGCCTCGATCGGCCTTTCCGTTCCCATCTGGGTGCCGCCCCTCCTCGCGGCGCTGTCCGCGTTTCAGGTTGCGGAACTCCACGTGACCGGGACCGAGCACATCCCGCCCGACGAGATCAGGGCACTCGCCGTCACCCCGGACGCGTCCGTGTGGGACGACCCCGCGACGTGGGAGGAGCGCGTCCGCGCACATCCGATGGTTCGCGAGGCCACGGCCCGCCGAGAGGGCTTCAACACCCTCGAGATCGCCATCGTGGAGCGACGTCCGATCGCGCTCGTGGCGACGCCCGAACTGCGTCCCGTGAGCGCGGATGGCTACGTGCTGCCGCTCGACCCCTCCGCCGAGTCGCTCGACCTGCCGATCATCCGGGGCCCGGTCGAAACGGAGGGCGGATTCGTGAAGGACCCGGGAATGCGGGAGCTCATCCTCGCGCTCGCGCGCATGGATCGGACGCGGAGCGATTTCATGTCGCTCGTCTCCGAGGTCGGGGCCGCGGCGGAGGGCGGATACCGTTTCCTCCTCCTGCCCGGCGCCGGGGCGGATGTCGTGCTTCTGCCCGGCGATGAGCCCCTGCGCGCCCTCGACCGGGTATCGATCGCGCTCGGGCAGATCGAGGATCGACGCGTCGCACGTGCGGATGCGCGGTTCAGAGGCCAAGTTGTACTGACGCGCGTGGAGGAGCGATGATTCAGGGGGCGGGCATTGTCGGGGTGGATGTGGGGTCGACCAAAACCTGTGCGGTCGTCGCCGCAGTGCATCCCGGTCGCCAGCCCACGGACCCGCTCGAGATTCTCGGCCTCGGCGTCACGCGTTCCGACGGCATGAACGGCCCGGACATCGGGAACATCGAGGCAGCGACCCAGGCCGTTCGCACCGCCGTCAGACAGGCGGAAGCCACGGCCGGCCGCGAAGTCGAGGCCGCCTACGTGAGCGTGCCGAGCGGGAGCGTCCGGACGTCCCGATCGAAGGGCGTGCTTCAGGTCTCCGGCTCGGAGATTACGCCCGCCGACGTCAAGCGCGTGCAGGAGGTGGGCCGGGCCGTTCCGATCCCGCCCGGCCACGAGTTGATACACGCCCTGTCCCAGAAGTACACCGTCGACCATCGTGACGGGATCCGGGATCCCGTCGGCATGGCCGGCACCCGTCTCGAGGCGGACCTCTGCATCGTGACGGCGGACGTGGCGATCTGCCACGACATCTCGAAAGTCGTCGACCGCGCGGGGTACCGGCCGGACGAGCTGGTCATGGCGCCGCTTGCCACGGCGCTCGCCGTGCTTGAGGATGCCGAGCGCGAAGCCGGCGTGGCCCTGGTCGAGGTCGGGGGCGCAACGACGGACGTGCTCGTGTACGGAGGACACCGCCTCCTTCACGCGGCGACGCTGCCCTGGGGCGGATCGATCGTGACGCGGGACATTGCTCGCGGCCTCGGCGTGCACGAAGACGAAGCCGCGCAACTCAAGGAGCGACACGGCGGGGCGCTGCGCGACCGGGCCGATTCGCAGGAACTGCTCGACGTCTCGGGGGCTCGCCACGGATGCGCTCGACGTGTGTCGCGCGAGTTGCTGCTGCACATTATCGAACAACGTCTGGACGAAATCCTGGGTCTGGTATACGAGGAGCTGGAGACGAGCGGAACGCTGGGCGGACTCGAGGCGGGGATCGTGTTGAGCGGCGGCGGGGTCTCGCTCGCGCACGCGGAAGACCTGGCCCGTTCCGTCTTCAACCGGCCCGTTCGCACCGGTATTCCTTCGCTCGGTCTCGCGGGCATGGCGGAGGGCGTCGCGCGCCCGTCGTACAGCACCGCCGCGGGACTGGCGCTGTACGGCGCTTCGCGGGCCTCGGCCGGAGGGTTGGTCGGAGCGACCCGCGCATTCGCAAGAGTCGGTGGGTGGCTACGGGAGTTTTTCTGATGGGAGGGAGGGGAGATATGGTCTTCGCATTCGACGAAAACGGCGTGCGTAACGCAAAAATGAAGGTCGTCGGCGTGGGCGGCGCCGGCGGCAATGCCGTCAACCGCATGATCGACGAGGAACTCGAGGGCGTGGAGTTCATCGCGGTCAACACCGACGCCCAGGCGCTGAAGGAATCCGGCGCCCACCTCCGAGTCCAGATCGGAAAGGAACTCACGCGAGGTCTGGGGGCCGGCGCCCGTCCCGAGATCGGGCGGCAGGCGATTTCCGAGAGCTCCGAGGAGATCCGATCGGTGATCGCGGGTGCGGACCTCGTCTTCGTCACGGCCGGGATGGGTGGAGGCACGGGCACGGGTGCGGCCCCGATCATCGGCGGCATGGCACGGGAAATGGGGTCGCTCTGCATCGCGATCGTCACCCGCCCCTTCCATTTCGAAGGCAAGAAGCGGATGCGGCACGCCGAGATCGGGCTGCGGGAGCTCCGGCGCGCGGTGGACACGATGATCGTCGTGCCGAACGAGCGTCTGCTCGCCGTCGTGGGAAAGGAGATGACCTTCCGCCAGGCGCTAAAGAAGGCGGACGAGGTCCTGCTCCAGGCGACCCAGGGAATCTCCGACCTGATCTCCGTCACCGGCGAGGTGAACGTGGACTTCGCGGACGTGCGTACGGTGATGTCGAACCGCGGGGCCGCCCTCATGGGAACCGGCGGCGCGACGGGCGAGGACCGCGCGGTGGAGGCGGCGCAGCAGGCCATTTGCTCACCCCTCCTCGACAACGTATCCATCAACGGCGCCACGGGCGTCCTCATCAACATCAGCGGCGGTCCCGACCTGACGATCGATGAGGTCACGACGATCAACTCGATCATTCAGGAGGCTGCGGGCGACGAAGGCGAGATGATCTTCGGAGTCGTGCACGATCCCCAGCTTGAGGGCAAGCTCCGCGTGACGGTGATTGCGACGGGCTTCGGAGATATGGTGGAGGACGAGCCGGCACCGGTGGCCGAGCGGGTGATCTCCGCGCGCAAGCCGTCGCCCCTGTCTCCCGCGACCCCGGTGGTCATCGGCTCGAAGTACGAGCGTCCGAATGTGTTCGACGATCGCTCGGCGCCGCCGACGCAACCGGAGTCCAAGCCCGTCGAAGCCCCCGTGGAGGTGAAACAGGCGGGCATCGCGTTCGAGGCGCTCGCCGCCGAGGAGCCGGCGGCCGAGCCCGTGTTCGAGCCGCCGGCCGAGGCCACGACCGAGTCCGAGCCGGAACCGGAGCCTGCGCTCGACGTGCCGGTGTCCGAGGGATCGATGCCCGAAGGCATGGGGTACGAAGCCGAACCGGCGACACCGGACCCGACCACGGAGGAAGTGACGGCCGAGGAAGTGACGGCCGAGGTGGAGCCCGAAGTGCAGGACCGCGACGCGTGGACCGATGCCCGCGTCGAGTTCGAGGATCTCGAGATCCCGACTTTCATTCGGCGACAGATGGACTGAGCACGCTTGAGAACAAGACTTGCTGCTGCGGTTGGACTCGCCCTCGCGGGGGTCCTGGTCGTCGGTTGGGCCGCGTTGGGCCCCCGGGCCGGGCAGACGGAGCACGTCAAGGTCGTCGAAGTGCCGACGCCACCTGCGCCCGTCACGCTGGTGCATCGTCTGCAGCGGGGCGAGACGCTGGGCGATGTGTTCGAGGACCATGGCCTGAGCCCCGCAGCGACGCACGCCATCGCGGAGGCGATGGGCGAATTCGAGAGTCCGCGCCGGCTGCGGCCCGGCGTCGCGATTCACTTCGTGAGCAGACCCGGCGAGTCTCCGGCGCGCATCCGCGTCCACCTCGACCCCGACCGCATCCTCCACCTTTGGTCCGGCGACGGAGCCGCGCCCTTGTGGTCGGCGCGGCTGGACTCGGTGCAGGTCGTACGAGACACGCTTCTCCTCGCGGGTCTCATCCAGTCGAACCTGTTCGACGCGGAGATGTCGGGGGACGTGGAGGCGCTCGGCGACGGGGAACGTTTCGATGTGGCGTACCGCATCTCGCAGGTCTTCGCCTGGCAGATCGACTTCTGGCGGGACCTGCGCCGGAATGACGCCTACCGGCTTCTCATCGAGCGAGAGGTGCGGCCGGACGGATCCGTGCGCGACGCCACGGTGCTCGCCGCGGACTTCCGGAACGACCGGCGGGTCCTCACGGGCGTGCGATTCGAGCATGCCGCGGCCGAGCGCGCGGAGTACTACGACGAAGCGGGCGAAGCCCTCCGGGGCCAGTTCCTGCTCGCGCCACTGGACATCGTCCGTGTGACGAGCGGCTACAATCTCAGGCGGTTCCACCCGGTGCTCCGGCGTACCCGACCGCATCTCGGCGTCGACTACGGGGCGGCGAGAGGCACGCCCGTGCGCGCGACGGGAGCGGGACGCGTGACGCGGGCGGGGTGGTGGGGCAACTACGGGAACGCCGTCGAGATTCGTCACGCGAACAACATCCGCACCCGATACGCGCACCTCGCCAACGTCGCGCGCGGCGTGGCGACCGGGACTCAGGTGGAACAGGGGCAGGTCATCGGATATGTGGGCGACACCGGTCTCGCGACCGCGCCTCACCTTCACTACGAGTTTCTCCGGAACGGCGCGCAGGTGAACCCGGCCCGTCTGCAGTTGCCAAGGGCCGAGCCGATCCCCGCGGAACTGCGCGAGCGGTTTGACATCGTTCAGCACGCCGTGCTCGCGCGGTTGCGAAGCCTTCCGATGCCCATCCATCCCACGCAGCGCGCTCGCCGCACACAGGATTGAGCCCCGGCCTCTGGCTTCTCGTCGCGCTGGGCGCAGTCGCACTCGCCGGCTGGGCCTATGGCACGCGTGAGGAACGTGTCGCGGGGCGCACCGGTCCCGCCGCCGTCCGGGCGGTGGCCGTCTTCCTGATTCTGGGCGCGCTCACCCTGCCCGCGTTGCGCGGCAGCGGTGTGGGAATGCCCGAACGCGTCGTGCTTCTCGATGTCTCGCGCAGCATGACGCTCCCGGTTCGCGCCGGCGACACCGGCGGGGCGACGCGGCTCGACTCGGCCGTGGCCCTGCTTCCCGAACTCGCGCCGGATCGGATCTACCTGTTCGGAGACGGCCCCGTCCCCGCCCGGCTCGATTCGCTGGATGCGCTCGGAGCGACGCACGACGCGAGCCGGCTCGAACCGGCGCTGCAGGCCGCGCGCCTGGGTGGAGCCGACAGCGTGTGGGTGCTCACCGACGGCGAGTTGACGGATCGTGACGCGGCCCGCGAGACGGCCACGGGGCTGGGCCTCGGGGTACGTGAACTCCGGGTCGCCGCGGGCGAGCCCCGGGTAGCGCTCGCTGCGCTGCAGGCACCGGAGCGGGCCCGAGCCGGCGATACCGTCCGCGCCACGCTCGAGTTCCACGCCGGCGGGGGATCGGGCGGCGGCGAAGCGGGCGGCGGGGGCGGGTTGCCCGACAGCGTGAGCTTCCAGCTCGAGCGCGACGGCACGGTCATTGCGACCGTGCGGGCGCCCCGCCCGGCTGCCGGACGGACGGGTCGCGCGCAGATCACCTTCGTGCCGCGGGACGAAGGCGCCGAGTCCGCCTGGCGACGCTATGAGGCCGTGCTCGTCGATCCGCCGGATCCCTTCGATGTCTCCGGCCGGACGGGCGCGTGGATCGAAGTCTCGGAATCCTCGGCCGGGGCCGTGCTCGTGTCGCTGGCCCCCAACTGGGAGGCGCGTTTCCTCGTCCCCGCCCTCGACCGGCTCGTTCTGGGCGGAGCGCGCGGCTACCTGCGCCTTGCGGATGGCCGCTATCTCGAGATGGGCGCCGCTCCCCGCATCGTCGAGGCATCCCGGGTGCGCGAAGCGGTACAGGGCGCCCGGCTGCTTGCTGTGCAGGCCTCGCCGGAGGATCTGCCGCCGTGGCTGGCCGGCGCGCTGCGGGCTCACGCGCGGACGCTCTTCTTCACGGGGGGGCCGGGTGACGTGCCGGGAGTGGGGGCGCGCGTGACGGGTCCCCTGCCCGGGGAGTGGTACCCCGCCGGGCCGGTGCCCGCGAGCCCTTCGGCGGCGCTCCTCGCCGAGGCCGACCTGGACCTCCTGCCTCCGGTCCGCGAACTCTACGCCGTGGAGCCCGCGGGGAGATGGTCTGTGATCAACGCGAGCCGGAACCGGCGCGGAGAGGGAAGGCCGCTCCTGACGGCGGACGAGGACGGCACGCGCCGGTGGGCGCTCTCCGCAGCCGCCGACTGGTGGCGCTGGTCGCTGCGGGCGGACGAGCCGCGCAGCGTCTACGAGGGTGTGTTCAGCGGCATCGTCGGCTGGCTCGTCGAGGATGCGACGCCCCGGCTCGCCTCGCTCGTGCGGACGCCGGCCCCCGGCGAGCCGCAGGTGTGGCGCATCCGTCCCGGATCCGCGGACCTCACGATCCGGCTGCTCGATGAGACGGGCGCGGAGGCGTGGAGCGAGTCCATCGCGGATCCTCCCGCCGAGATCGTGGGCCCCGGTCTCCCGCCGGGCCGCTACGAGGCGCTCGTGACGGCGACCGGCCCCGACGGCCCCGTCGATCTCGGCCGGCCCGTCGATGTCGAACCCGATCCGCGCGAGTTTCTTCCAGGGCCCCCGTCCGAACCGCTCGCCATCGGCGCGCAGCCTTCCCCCCGCGCTCCGGTCGACGTCCGGTCGCCCCGGCCCGTGTGGCCGCTCCTCCTCGCCGTCCTGCTCCTGTGCGGGGAATGGGTGTGGCGGCACCGGATCGGACTCCGGTGACCGGCACCCTCAGCCGTCCGAAACGCGGCCTCTGGCGCCGGATCGTCGACTTCGCGCTCACGGACGTGAACACCCTCGTCGACGGCGGACTCGACGGCGCCGCCATCGAACGCCTGGAGGAAGTCCTCCTCGAAGCGGACTTCGGGGTCGACATCACGCTCGAACTCGTCGAAGCGCTCGAGCGGGCGGCGAGCCGGGGCGCGATCGCGACGGAGAGCGACCTGCGCGATACGCTGAGGGCCCGGCTCGCCGAGGCGCTCGCCGCCGCCGCCCCGCCCGCCGGCGGGTCGCCCGCCGACTCGCTGCCGCGCGGCGGGGCGCCGGGGGTCCTCCTTCTCGTGGGCGTGAACGGCGTGGGGAAGACGACGACCGCGGCAAAGCTGGCCGCGCGCCTGCAGGCGGAGGGCGGCCGCGTGCTGCTTGCGGCGGCGGACACCTTCCGGGCGGGGGCGCAGGAGCAGCTCCGGGCGTGGGCGGAACGGCTGCAGACCGATTTCGTCGGGGGAACGCCCGGAGCGGACCCGGCCTCCGTGGCGTTTGACGCGGTGGCGGCGGCGCGCGCGCGGGATGCCGCCTGGGTGCTCGTCGACACGGCCGGCCGGCTCCACACGCAGGACGATCTGATGCGCGAACTGGTCAAGATCGATCGAGTGCTCGGCCGACAGGTGGAGGGCGCGCCGTACGAGCGGCTGCTGGTCGTCGACGCCACCTCCGGGCAGAACGTGATGAACCAGGCGCGACAGTTCGGGGCGTCGCTCGATCTCACGGGCCTCGTGCTCGCGAAGTTCGATAGCACGGCGCGCGCCGGCACCGTCGTCTCCGTCGTGCGCGAACTCTCCGTCCCCGTCCGCTTCCTCGGCGTCGGGGAGTCCCCGGAGGACCTCGAGGAGTTCTCGCCGGACCGGTATCTCGACAAGATCCTCGCACCGGAGCCGTGATCGCGTGACGGCCGGGCGCTCCATCCTGCGGGGATCCGTGCAGTACCTGAAGGGCGTGGGCCCCCGGCGGGCGGAGCGCTTCGCGAAGATCGACGTTCACACGGGGCAGGACCTCCTCTACCACCTCCCGTACCGGTACGAGGACGCGACTACGGTCGACGCGATCTCCGAGTTGAAGGTCGGTCAGGATGCGACGGTCATCGGTCGCGTGGTCTCGAAGGGCGTCATCCCCACGCGTCGCCGGCTGCGCGTTTTCCGGGCCGTGCTCCGGGACGCGACCGGCCACATCGAATGCGCCTGGCCGGGACGCCCGTGGCTCGACCGCACGATCGACAAGGGCGACCTGCTGCTTACCGCCGGACCCGTGCGCTTCTACCACGGCAAGCAACTCCAGCCGCGGGAACACACCGTGCTGGCCCGCGCCTCCGACGAGAGAGGCGCCTCCGGCGACCGATCCGCCGAGCGAACCGCGGACTCCGGGGAGCGTCCCGCCGAGGGGCGGGTGTTTCCCGTCTACCCCGCCACCGAGGGGCTCACGCACCGGCAGATCCGCGCCGTCATCGAGCTGAACCTCTCCCGTCTCCTCTCCGACCTCGGAGACGACGACCCGATTCCCGGCGGCTGGCTCGAAGAACTCTACCTTCCCCCGCTCGCGGAGGCCCTTCGCACGCTGCACGGCCCGTCGGCCGTCGCCCAGGTCGGGCGCTGCCAGCGGCGCCTCGCCTTCGAGGAACTCTTCTTTCTCCAGCTTCTCCACGCCCGGGCCCGGGCGCGCCTTCGCCACGAAGTCCGCGGCATCGCCTTCGACGCTCCGGCCACGCTCACGCGCGCGCTCCTGCAGGCCCTCCCCTTCGAACTCACGGCGGCCCAGCGCCGCGCCTGGTCACAGATCGAGGCGGACATGGCCCGGCCCGCGCCGATGAACCGCTTGCTGCAGGGGGACGTGGGGAGCGGGAAGACGGTGGTGGCCGCGCTCGCCATGCTCAAGGCGATCGAGGCGGGACGGCAGGCGGCGATCATGGCCCCGACGGAACTGCTGGCGGAGCAGCACCGGCGCACCTTCGTGAAGATGCTCGGCCCCCTCGGCGTGGAGCCCGAACTCCTGACCGGCGCCGTCACCGGGAAGGCGCGGCGGGAAACGCTGGCGCGGATCGCGGCCGGCGACGCCCGTCTCGTCGTCGGGACGCACGCCCTGATCCAGGAAGGGGTCGACTTCGCGTCCCCGGGACTCGTCGTCATCGACGAACAGCACCGCTTCGGCGTGGAGCAGCGCCGCCGGCTCCGGGAGAGCGGCGAGGCGCCCGACGCGCTCGTGATGTCCGCGACGCCGATCCCCCGCAGCCTCGCCCTCGTCCTCTACGGCGACCTCGACCTCTCGATCATCGACGAACTCCCCCCCGGCCGACGGCCGATCCGGACCGCCGTGCGCGGACCCGAGAGCCGCGACGCCGCGTTCGACTTCCTCGGCGACCAGCTCGCGGCGGGCCGCCAGGCGTACGTCATCTATCCCCTCGTCGAGGAATCCGAGGCCCTCGAGGCCCGCGCCGCGACGGTCATGTTCGAGCAACTCCAGGCACGTTTCCCGGACGTCGCCGTGCGGCTCCTGCACGGACGCCTCTCCTCCGCCGAGAAGGATGAGGCGATGCGGAGCTTCCTGGCGGGCGACACGAACCTCCTCGTCGCGACCACCGTCATCGAGGTGGGCATCGACGTCCCCAACGCGACCGTGATGATCATCGAGGACGCCGAGCGTTTCGGCCTCGCGCAGCTCCACCAGCTGCGGGGACGCGTCGGGCGCGGCGCCGAGCAGTCCTACTGCATCGTCTTCCACGCCTCCGAGACGCCATCGGAGCGGCTCGTCGCCTTCGAGAAGAAGACCGACGGATTCGAACTCGCCGAGGAAGATCTCAGGATCCGCGGCCAGGGCGACCTCTTCGGCAAGGAACAGCACGGCGCCGTGCTCCTGCGGTTCGCGCAACTCGACCGCGATGTCGACCTGCTGGACGCCGCGCGCCGGCGGGCCCGCGCCATCGTGGACGCGGACCCCGGGCTCTCGAAGCCGGCCCACCGGCGGTTCCGTCACGAACTCGATCTCCGCTACGCCCAGCGGGAGGCCCTCTACCACGTCGGCTGACCCGGCCGGCGCCCCGGCGGCTGCGTTTGCCCCGTCCCGAAGGGAGCCGCAACTTGTCGCCGCCATGTCCGAACACACCGTCACCATACGCGAATTGCCCGCCCGCATCGGGGACGAAGTCCGTCTCCGCGGCTGGGTCCGGCGTCTCCGCTCCAGCGGCAAGATCTCCTTTCTCGTGCTTCGCGACGGCACGGACGAGATCCAGTGCGTCTTCGTGCGCAACGAGGTCCCGCCCGAGGTGTGGGAACCGCTGACCACCGTGGGACACGAGGCGTGCGTCGCCGTGACGGGGGTCGTGCGCTCCGATGCCCGCGCCCCCTCCGGCGTCGAACTCACCGGGTCGGACTTCGAGGTGCTGGGCCCGTCGACCGACTTTCCGATCCAGCCCAAGGAGCACGGCGTCGATTTCCTCCTCGAGAACCGCCATCTGTGGCTGCGGAGCGCGCGGCAGATCGCGATCATGCGCATCCGGGACGAGGTCATCCGCGCGATCCACGACTTCCTCCACCACGAGGGGTTCGTTCACGTCGACACCCCCATCCTCACCGGCGCCATCGGCGAGTCGGCGGGCACCCTGTTCGAGACCGAGTACTTCGATCTCGGCACCGCGTACCTCGCGCAGACGGGGCAGCTCTACGTGGAGGCCGCCGCCGCGGCGCTCGGCAAGGTGTACTGCTTCGGCCCCACCTTCCGGGCCGAGAAATCGAAGACGCGCCGGCACCTCACCGAGTTCTGGATGGTGGAACCCGAAGCCCCCTGGATCGACTCCGACGGGAACATGACGCTCCAGGAGCGCTTCATCTGCTGGATCGTGAAGCGCGTCCTCTTCAACCAGCGCGATCAGCTCGAAGCGCTGGGCCGCGACATCTCCAAACTCGAGGCCATCCAGCCTCCGTTCGACCGGATCAGCTACACCGACGCCGTCGCCTTCCTGCAGTCGAAGGGGAGCGACATCGAATGGGGTTCCGATCTCGGCGCCACGGCGGAGACGCTGCTCGTCGAGGGCCGGGACAAGCCCCTCTTCGTGTTCGACTATCCGAAGGGGGTCAAGGCCTTCTACATGAAGGAGAACCCGGAGGACCCCCGCACGGTGAAGTGCAACGACATGCTCGCGCCCGAGGGATACGGCGAGGTCATCGGCGGCAGCCAGCGGGAGGACGACCACGACAAGCTCCTCGCGCGCATCCGCGAGGAAGGGCTCCCGGAGGCGTCCTACGACTGGTACCTGGACCTCCGCAAATACGGGACCTTCACACACAGCGGATTCGGGCTGGGAGTCGAGCGCACGGTGACGTGGATGTGCGGAATCGATCACCTGCGCGAGACGATCGCTTTCCCCCGCATGATGACCCGCATCACGCCATGAGCCGGGTCTTGAAGGAGGAGAAATGACAGGGAAACAGCTTTCCGGCACGACTCTCACACTGGGCGCGGCCTTGGCGGTGCTCGGGACGGCTCTCGGGCCCGCGACGCCGCTCGCGGCGCAGGAACACGCCGAGATGGCCGAAATGATGCACTCCGTCGAGTACCTGGGCGGACGGTCCAACTCGCCCTTCTCCGAGGCCGTGCGGGTGGGGAACGTCCTCTACCTCGCCGGCAAGCTCGGGACCGTGCCCGGCGAGGGGCTCGTGGAGGGCGGGATCATCCCCGAGACGCAACAGACGATGCGGAACATCGGGGACGCGCTCGAGCGCTACGGCTCGTCGCTGGACCAGGTCGTGAAGTGCACCGTCTTCCTGGCCGACATCGCCGATTTTCGGGACATGAGCCGCACGTACATGGAATTCTTCCCCAACCACCGGCCGGCGCGCAGCGCGTTGGCGGTAGGCGGCCTCGTGCTGGACGCGCGCGTGGAGATCGAGTGCATCGCCACCGTCGGTCTCCCGGGCGGCGGCGACGGGGACGGCGGCTCATAGACGCCGGGCGCACGGCTCCGTGATCCGTCTCACCTGGATCGGCTTCGTCGTCGGCGCGGTCGTGTTCGCGGCGCTCGGGATGTGGATGAACACCCAGATCGAGTTCCCGGCGTTCTCGAACCCCGGCCCCGTGGGGATCCTCGCCCTCATCGGCGGCACGACGTCGGGCCTCGTAAGCCCCCTCCTCTTCCGCCGCCTCGAAGCCCGCCGCCGCCGTCGTCGCGAGGGCCGCGAGCCGAGAGGGTAGCCCGAGACGTTCCCGCGGGAACGTCTTATCCAGTCATTTCGGGCTCGGCGAGGCGCCTCAGGGTGCCGGCGTCCAGGCGGTGGCCGCCGGGATAGGTGTGGGAGGTGAACGCGACGCCGGCCGCGCCCAGGCGCGCTTCGTGGGCGTCGATGGCGGCGCGGTCGTAGTACTCGTCCTCATCACCCACAACGAGGTGGAGGTCGGCGGCGGAGAGCGCGTCGCCATGCTCGCTCAGGTCGAGGTCGGGCGGAACGGTCGAGCCCCACAGGATCGCGCGGTCGATGCGGGCGCGGCCGAACGCGAGCCAGCGGCAGAGGGTGTGGACTCCCTGCGAGAAGCCGAGTCCGACGATCCGCGGGGGCGCCGAGCCGCCTGAAGTCTGTCGCGACTCCTCGGCGAGGATGTGCGCGTGGAGCCGGTCGAGGTAGCCGACGTAGTCGTCGATGTCCGTGAGACGGTCTTCGCTCGTCATCCACGAGGCGCCCACCTTCCGCGACTCGCCGATGTAATGCCGGTGCAGGCCCTCGGGGGCGACGATGCACCGGGCCCCCTCGTGGATCGGCTGGAAGTAGCGCAGGAAGCGGTGGGCGAGCTGGTGGTACCCGTGCAGGGCGAACCAGATCTCCGTTACCGGCCGCTCGTGCGGCTCGAGCACGGCGAATCGCACCCGCCGCTCGATCGTGATGTGCCTCGGTTCAACCGACACCGCGCCTCCCGACCCGCCGACCCTGGTGTCGTGACCAGGTCGCGGGCTGCCTGGGTTCGAAGGGGTGATAGATTGCCGCATGGCTTCCGAGTTCGTCTACACGCGGCGCGTGGAGTTCGCGGATACGGACACCGCGAACCTCATCCACTTCACGGCGCTCCTGAAGTTCATGGAGGAGGCCGAGCACGCCCTCTACCGGTCGTTCGACCTCGTCGGCTTTCGCTGGAGCGCGGAATCCGTTTTCGGGATGCCGCGCGTCTCCGTCTCGTGCGACTACCTGGGCGCCGTCCGCTACGGCGACGAGGTTGACGTGAGACTTCGGGTGCGCGAGGTGCGCCGCAAGGCGATCCGCTACGCCGCCGAATTCACGGTCGACCGTTCCGGGGAGAGGGAAGTCGTGGCCCGCAGCGACTGGACCGTCGTCTGCGCCCGCCGCGAGCACGGCAGCCGCGACTGGCGTGGCATCGAGATCCCGCCCCCGCTCAGAGAGCGCCTCCAGTCGATGTCCGCCGTCCCCGAATCGAACATCTCAGGACAGTAAGGGAGGCGGAGTGGGCTGGTCCCGTCGTGTCGGCGTCGCGCTGTTCGCCGGCGGGATGTTCCTGATCCCGGGCTGCGGCTCCGAGTCCGGCGAACCCGTGACCGCGGACGCGGCGGGGCCGACTCTCGCTCCCGTCGACAGCATTCTGCTGCCGGAAGGCGACACGCTGTACATCGGCAACCCATACGCTCTGGTCGTCGACCCCCTCGACGGGTCCTTCTACATATCGGACATCTTTTCGGCACGGGTCCTCCGGTTCCGCAGAGACGGCAGTCTGATGCTCGTGTACGGACGGCCGGGAGAGGGGCCGGGAGAGTTTCGCGGCGGGCCCAGAACTCCGATGCTCATCGACGATTCGACCGTAGCCGCCCAGACCACAGGGTCGCGGCGAGTGAACGTCTTCGACCGAAACACCGGAGAGACCATTCGGGTTGTGGACTTTCCCGCGCTGGGCGGAATCACGCCCCCGGTGGTGATCGGCGAGGACGTCTGGATGACGGATTTCGAGCTCCAGCGCGAAACATCGCTGACTCGTTGGCGGCCGGCCACGGACGAATTCGTGAGCATGGGCGGACTCCCGGAGCAATACGCCGCATCAGTCAGGAGCGGCAACTGGTCGTATGCGACCCTTTTTCGGATCGGTTCGCTTGCGTACGCCGACGAACGGTTCGTGCAGGGCTGGTCCGGACTGGACGAAATGTTCGTCTTGAACCTGCGGGGCGAGGTGGTGGACACGGCGGCCATCCCGGTGGCGAGGCGGAAGGGGGTCCCGGCCGACCTCAGGGAACGCATCGACATCGAGCGCATCCCGGGCCGCGAGCAGTTGGAGGAGAGTTCGCGACTGCGCCAACTTTTTCCGCGGCCGGGCGGCGGTTTCCTGTTCACCCACCACGACCAGACGGCACTGAGGATGGAGCCGACGCCGGTGCTCACCGCCAAGACCTGGGTCGGGATCCTCTCGCCAGACCTCTCACAAGCGTGTGTGGACACCCTCGTTCCGCACGACTTCGAGATCCGGCCGATGGAGACCTTCCGGGGCGATACGCTATTCGTTCTGGACCGGCGAATCGACGATTCGGAGAAACTTCAGACCTGGATTCTGATGTTCCTGGTCTCGGACGAGGGGTGCGACTGGCTGAGCACCCGGCCTGGAGGGTAGGTTGCGTCCGACAGCACAGTGACGACGTGGCGGCCTGTGGCGTTGGCGAGGTCGGCGACCTGGTGGCGGCAGCTTGTGCCGTTGGCGACGAGCCATTCGTCGTCGCGCAGTTCGCGGACGGTGGGGAGGAGTTCGAGTTCGGCGACCTGTCGCGAGACTTCGGCGTGCTCCGCCTCGTAGCCGAAGGAGCCGGCCATGCCGCAGCAGCCGGCGGGGATCGCTTCGACCTCGAGGTCGGGGATCGCGCGGAGGACTTCCAGCGTCTGGCCGTCCGCGCCGAACGCCTTCTCGTGGCAGTGGCCGTGGACGCGGACGCGCCGGACGGGAAGAGGAGCGAGGTCGAGCCCGTCGAGCGCCGCCGCTTCGACGAGCCATTCGGTCAGCAGCCGGGCCCGGTCCGCGACCGCCGCGGCCTCGGGCCCCGAGTCCAGCGCGGGCAGTTCGTCGCGCAGCGTGAGGAGACACGACGGTTCGAGTCCCACCACCGGGATCCCCCGCGCCACAAAGCGGCTCAGCGCCCGGACGGTCCGGTCGAGTTCGACCCGCGCCTCCTCGACCAGACCCGCGTTGAGGAAGGTGCGCCCGCAGCAGAGCGGCCGGCCCGCGGTGACGGCCTCCTCCACCCGGTAGCCCGCCCGCGACAGCACGCGAACGGCGGCGTGGGCGTTCTCCAGCTCAAAATAGCGCGTGAAGGTGTCGACGAAGAGCGCGACCCTCGGCGCGCCGTTCTCCCGGGCGGGAAGCCCGGCGGGAAGCCGGGAGGGCAGGGAAAACGGCTGCGACGACCAGCGCGGGAGCGGCCGGTCGGCCGCCAGACCCCCGACGCGTTCCCCGAGGCGGGCGAGCGCGGGGATCCGGTTCCGCAGGTTGACGAGCGGGGCCGCGCGCGAGACGAGCGGCGCGTAGCGCGGTAGGTACGCGAGCGCGCGGTCCCGGGGCGAGAGCGGTTGCTCGGCGCGCAGGCGGTGCAGGAACTCCACCTTCATGCGCGCCATGTCCACGCCCGTCGGACACTCGCGGCGGCACCCCTTGCAGCCCAGGCAGAGGTCCATCGCCTCGTACAGTTCCGGCGACGTCCACGGGTCCTCCCCCAGCTGCCCCGACAGCGCCAGCCGCAGGGCGTTGGCGCGCCCGCGCGTGGAATGTCGTTCGTCGCTCGTGGCGCGGAAGGACGGGCACATCACGCCGGGACTCCGCTTGAGACAGGTCCCGTTGTTGTTGCACATGTCGACGGCCGGCGAGAACCCGCCCCACGCCCTCCAGTCGAGCGCGGTCGGCAGCTTCCGGGCCTCCAGTCCGTACCGGGCCCGCAGGAGCGAGGGTTCGTTCATGCGGGGCGGGTCGACGATCTTCCCGGGGTTCAGGACGTCCTCCGGATCGAAGCGGCGTTTGATCTCTCCGAAGGCGGAGACGAGGCGCGCGCCCAGCATCGGCTCGAGGAACTCCGACCGGATCCAGCCGTCCCCGTGCTCGCCGGAATGGGAGCCGCCCAGCTCGCCCGCCAGCGCGAAGGCGTCCACCGCGATCGCGCGCAGCCGCTCCACGTCGTCCCCGTCCCGCAGGTCGAGCGCCGGCCGCACGTGGAGACAGCCGACGGACGCGTGCGCGTACCACACGGCGTGGGTGGCGTGGCGGTCGATGATCTCGGTGAGCCGGCGATACCACTCCGGCAGCCGTTCGAGCGGGATCGCGCAGTCCTCGATGAAGGCGAGCGGTTTGCGCGCGGCGGGCTGGGACATTGAAATGCTGAGCCCCGCCTTGCGCAGCGCCCAGATGCGGGCCTGGAAGGCGGGGGATTCCGCGCGGGTGACTCCCAGGGCGGTCCCGCCCAGCGCGGATTCGAGCCGCGAGAGGGAGGACGAAACGCGCTCCGGGTCGTCCCCGGCGAACTCGACCACGAGGATGTCGCGCGGCGGGCCGCTCCCGTCCTCCCCGAGCTGTCGGAGCACGCGCTCGAAACTCGGCATCTGCGCGGCCAGCCCGAGCACGGTCGCGTCGAACAGTTCCACCGCCGTCGGTTCGAGCGCGACGATCGCCGGAACTGCGGCCAGCGCCTCGCCGGTCCCGTCGAAGCGGCACACGCCGAGCGCGCGCACGGCGGGAATGGGC
Source organism: Candidatus Palauibacter polyketidifaciens (assembly GCF_947581785.1). NCBI lineage: Bacteria > Pseudomonadati > Gemmatimonadota > Gemmatimonadia > Candidatus Palauibacterales > Candidatus Palauibacteraceae > Candidatus Palauibacter > Candidatus Palauibacter polyketidifaciens. Next base: position 41,827 of record NZ_CANPVO010000001.1, read on the forward strand.
TGAAGGTCGAGTTCGAGCGCGGTGAAGAGCGCGAGCGTCCCCTCCGAACCCACGAGAAGATCCGATAGCCCGGCGCCCTCCCGGCCCAGGCGGTGCAGCGCATAGCCGGCCACGTGCCGGGGGACGTCCGGCACCCGCCGCGCCAGCTCGTCCGCCTCGCGCCGGTAGAGCGCCCGCATGTCGGCTCCGAGGCCGTCCCCAGGCACCGCGCCCGGCGTGGCGTCGCGGCGGAACTCGACCCGCCGGCCGTCCGCGAGCACCGCCTCGATGCCTCGGACGTGCTCGACCATGTGGCCGTAGCGCACCGACCGCGACCCCGCGCTGTTGTTGCCGGCCATGCCCCCCAGCGTCGCGCGGCTCGCCGTCGCCACGTCGATCGGGAAGAAGAGCCCGTGTGGCCGCAGGAACGCGTTCAGCCGGTCCAGGACGACCCCCGGCTCGACGACTACGCGCCGGGCCCCGGGATCGAAGTCGCGCACCCCGTCCAGCCCCCGGCTCGTGTCGAGGATCAACCCCCGCCCGATCGACTGGCCGCTCTGCGACGTCCCCGCCCCCCGCACGACGACCGACGTCCCGTGCTCCCCCGCGAGTTCCACCGCCCGCCGCACGTCGGCGGCGGATTCCGGGAACGCGACCCCCAGCGGCTCGACCTGGTAGATCGACGCGTCCGTGCTGTACAGCCCGCGCGTGAAACGGTCGAACCGGACCTCTCCCCGGAGCCCCGCCCGAAGTCGAGCTTCGAGCCGGGCCTCGCGTCGAGTGTCGAGTCCGGGCCGGGGCCGTTGCGAACCGGCGCGGTCGTGAGAGATTGGGCGGGTCACGAGCCAAGTTGTATCGGCGGAAGCCCCGACCTGACAAGAGCGAGCCACCTTTGACCTACCGCGGCGGAAGACACTTCCTCCAGCTTCCGGGCCCGACCCCGGTGCCCGAGCGCGTATTCCAGGCCATGAACCGGTCCGTCATCGACCACCGCGGACCCGCGTTCGGCGAGATGGTGCTCGGCCTGTTCGAGGGACTCAAATGGGTGTTCGGAGACCCCGCGCACGTCTTCATCTTCCCCTCCTCCGCGACCGGGTGCTGGGAGAGCGCGCTCGCCAACGTCCTTTCCCCCGGCGACCGCGTCCTCCTCTGGAACCACGGGTTCTTCGCCTCGAAGTGGGGAGACGTGGGACGGGACCTCGGCCTGCGAGTGGAGGCCATCGACGGGGACTGGCGGCGCCCCGCGGACCCGGAGAGGATCGCGGCGCGGCTTGCGGACGACCGGGAGGGGCAGATCCGCGCCGTGCTCGTCGTCCACAACGAGACCTCCACGGGCGTCACCAGCGACATCGCGGCCGTGCGGACGGTGCTCGACGCGACCGGCCATCCCGCCCTCCTCATGGTCGACGCCGTCTCCTCGCTCGCCGCCACGCCATTCCGGCAGGCGGAGTGGGGCGTGGACGTCACCGTGTGCGGCTCGCAGAAGGGGCTCATGCTCCCGCCCGGCCTCGGGTTCTGCGCCGTGAGCGAGAAGGCGCTCGCCCGCCACCGCGCGGGGCCGGGGGCGCCGCGCTCGTATTTCGACTGGACGGCGATGCTGAAGGACAACGAGGGCGGCTATTTTCCATACACGCCGCCCACGACGCTCCTCTACGGGCTCGAGGCGTCGCTCGCGATGCTGCGCGAAGAGGGGGCCGAAGCCACCTTCGCCCGCCACGCCCGCCACGCCGGGGCCACGCGCCGGGCCGTCGCCGCCTGGGGTCTGCGCAACTATTGTCAGGATCCGACGGCGGTGTCGAGCGCCGGAACGACCGTGATGGTGGGGGATGGGGAGGACGCGGATGCGTTCCGTCGCGTCGTGCTCGAACGCTTCGACATGTCGCTGGGGACGGGTCTCGGCCCCCTCAAGGGGAAGGTGTTCCGGATCGGACACCTCGGGGATCTCAACGAACTCACGCTGATGGGAGCGCTGGCCGGGGTGGAGATGGGACTGAAGATGAGCGGAATCGCGCACGAACCCGGCGGCCTGTCCGCCGCCGCCGACTTCCTGGCCGGGGCATGAAGCGGCCCGTGGGACGGACCCCGGTGCTCGCCGTCGCGTCGGTCGCCGCGGCGCTCCTCTCCTTCGGGTGCGGGGGAGAGGGCGGGGAACCGGGGGTCGTCGAACTCTCCCTTGGGCACGTCGGCTCTCCCGGCTCGCTCTACGACGTGACGGCCAACGAGTTCGCGCGCCGCGTGAACGAACGGCTCGCCGGCCGCGCCGAACTCCACGTCTACGGCGCGAGCCAGCTCGGCGGCGACGACGCGATGCTTCAGCGGCTGAGGCTCGGCACGCTCGACATGTCCATCCCCTCCACGATCATGTCCTCGATGGTCGACGCCTTCGGGCTGTTCGAGATGCCGTACCTCGTCCGCGACCGCGAGCACATGAAGCGGATCGAGGAGGCCGTCGTGTGGCCGGAACTGGCTCCGCGCGCGGAGGAGGGCGGTTACCGCGTCCTCGCGGTGTGGGAGAACGGGTTCCGTCACATCACGAACTCCCGCAGACCCATCCACGGGCCGGAGGACCTGAGCGGGATCAAGCTGCGCACGCCGCGCGGCGTGTGGCGCGTGAAGCTCTTCCAGGCGCTGGGCGCGAACCCGACGCCGATGCCCTTCTCCGAGGTGTTCGTCGCGCTCCAGACGGGGGTGATGGACGGACAGGAGAACCCGCTCACGCAGGTGACGAGTTCCAAGCTGCACGAGGTGCAGGACTACCTCTCCCTCACCGGACACGTGTACAGCCCGGCCTTCGTCACGACGGGATCCGGGCCCTGGGAGCGTCACCCGGAGGACGTTCGCGCCGAGGTGGAGGCGATCGCGCGGGAGATGCAGACGTTCGTGTACGAGACGGCCGCGCGCATGGACGAGGAGTTGCTCGCCGAACTCGAGGCCACGGCGATGGAGATCAACGAGGCGGATCCGGCGCGCTTCGAGTCCGCCAGCGAGCCCGTGTACGAGGAGTTCGCGGCGACCGTCGAAGGCGGACAGTCCCTCATCGACAGGGCGCGCGCGGCCGGAGCCCGGGAGGCCGGCTCGTAACCGGGCCATGGTGAAGACGGGAGTCCGGCGCTTCCTCGAGGGGGCGGTGCTCGTCCTCCTCGCGGCGCTCGCCATCGTTGTCGTCGTGGGAGTCGGGTTCCGGAAGGCGGGGGCGGCGCTCGTGTGGTACGACGAGGTCGCGTCGATCCTCCTCGCATGGCTCACCTACTACGGGGCCGCGCTCGCGGCGCTGCGCCGGGCGCACATCGGCGTGCCCACGCTGGTCGAGCGCCTCACGGGGCGCGCGCGGCTCGCCGTCGTGCTCGCGGCCGAGGGCGCCATCATCGCCTTCTTTGCCGCCGTCGCGTGGGCCGGCTGGCAGGTCGTCCGCGTGCTCGAGGGGACGACGCTCGTCAGCCTGCCGTCGGTGCCCGCGGCGCTGGCGCAGTCCGTGATCCCCATCGGGGCCGTCCTCTTCATCGTCGCACAGCTTCTGGGGCTGAGGGACGCGCTCTCCCCGGAGGACGCCCGCTCCGGGGAGACGGTCTCGGCCGGCGATGCGACCGGTGAGGCCGCCGGTGAGGCGATCGGGGAGGGGGAGCTATGACCCTCCTCGTTCTCTTCGCCGGCCTGCTGCTCCTCATCGCCGTCGGCGTGCCGATCGCGGTCGCGCTCGGGATCGTCGCGCTCGTCGCCATAGCCGCCTCGGGCGGCGTCGCCATGCTCCCGAACGCCGGCCTCGTGCTGTTCGACGGGGCGACCTCGTTCCCGCTCATCGCCATCCCGCTCTTCATCCTCGCGGGCGCGATCATGAACGCGACCGGGATCTCGCGCCGGCTCATCGCCTTCGCCTCCGCGATCGTCGGGTTCATCCGCGGCGGCCTCGCGATGGTCGGCATCTCCGCCTCGCTCTTCTTCGCCGAGATCTCGGGCTCCGCCGTGGCCGATGTCGCCGCGCTCGGCTCCATCCTCATCCCCGCCATGAAGAAACGCGGCTACCGGACGCCCTTCGCCGCGGCCGTGACGTCCTCCTCGGCCACGCTCGCCGTCATCATCCCCCCGTCCATCCCCATGATTCTGTACGGCGTCATGGCCGAGGCCTCGGTCGTCGAGCTGTTCGTCGCCGGCATTGTGCCCGGGGTGCTCGGCGGCCTGCTGCTGATGTTCGTGGCCTGGCTCTACGCCCGCCGCCACGACTTCCCCGTGGAGGGACGGTTCGAACTCCGCCGCGTTTGGACGACGGCGCGCGAGGCGGGGTGGGCGCTGCTCCTGCCCGCGATCATCCTCGGCGGGATCTTCAGCGGCTGGGTGACGGCGACGGAGGGAGCCGGGCTCGCCGTCGTCGCGTCGCTCGTCGTGGGCGGACTCATCTATCGCGAACTCGACCTCGCTCACCTGCGCGAGGCGATGCTCGAGGGCGGGGTACAGACGGCCGTCGTCATGCTCCTCGTCGCGACCTCCGCCCTGCTCGGCGACTACCTCACCGAACAGCGGCTCCCGCAGGCGGTCGCGGCCGGGATCATGGGGCTCACGGCGAACAAGTGGCTCATCCTCGCGCTGCTCAACGTCTTCTTCCTCGTCATCGGCCTCTTCCTGCACTCGGCCGCGGCCATCATCCTCGTCGTCCCCATCGTGATGCCGCTCGTGCGCGCGGCGGGGATCGACCCCGTGCACTTCGGCCTCATCGTCACGCTCAACCTCGGCATCGGCCAGCAGACGCCGCCGGTGGCGAGCGTGCTCGTGACCGCCTGCTCCGTCGCCAAGGCGGACATCTGGGAGGTGAGCAAGGTCAACCTCCGCTTCGTCGCCGTCCTCGTCGCCGTCCTGCTCCTGGTGACGTACGTGCCCGCGATCCCCCTCGCCCTGGTCAACGTCCTCTACCACTGATGTGACGCCGTGCTCACCGGCCGTATCCCCGGGATCGCCTGATCGGGGAGGAATCGGCGCATGAACGCGGGGTCCTCGCGTTCGGCGGCTCCGACGCGCGATGCGGCGCCGTCGTGATCTGGACGAAGCAGGGTGTGATGTAAGGTTTTTGAAGCCGGAGGCGTTTGTGTTACCGGGTGCGCCGTTTTCTGGCGCGCTTTCGGTAACGGACGACCGGGCTCAAAGGAGAAACACATGCGACCCGACCACTGCCGCGGCGTGATCCGTCTCGGTTAGACCCGCGCGCACGACGGCTCCCCGCGGAGCCCCGCGAAGCGTACGGCCGCCCTGCCCCGGCAACTCGGGGCAGGCCGCCGTCGCCCCACCCGGCGGCCGGTAAGCGCGCCCGGCACGTCGAGTTGGCACGCCGTCGTGAGGAGCGCCAACGGCAGCGAGCGCCGTCCAATTTTCGATGACGCTTTTTTAAGTTTCAACACTTATATCACATTGTCATCACTACAGTTATCGATCAAAAAAACGTCGTTTACGGCCCTCTCCGTCGAGAAAAGCCGGATGGTCGCTCGCGAAGTTTTGCCCTCGGGAGGACCATTAATTGTAGAGGGATGATTCACGCCGGCTCCATCGGTTCCGGCGCAGGGGCCCGACGACAAGGACGAAATCCTCCGTGGAAAGAGGCAAGAGGGCACGCCTGGTTGCGCGAGGTGGCGCGGTTTGATGACCGCGGACCGGGAGCAGCAATTGTCGCGCAGGGCGGCGCGCGGCGATCGCCGAGCGCTGCACGCCCTGTACGAGGAGTACTCGGGGCAGTTGTTCGCCGTTGCGTACCGCTTGACGGAGTCGTCCGCCGATGCTCGGGACGTGATGCACGGTGTCCTTGCCGACCTTCCCGAGATGTTCCGGCGCTTCGATGGCAAGCGGCCGCTGGGCCCCTAGCTTCGTTCCGTGACGGTTCACACCGCCCTCAGACACGTCCGGTCGGAGCGGAGGCGACAGGAGATCGCGATGGCCGCCGCGCCCGACGAGGAGGAGGTGATCGCCTCGCCGGAGTCCCGGATCCTGGATTCGATCGCGCTGGAACGCGCGCTGACTTCGCTCGAGGAGGGGCTGCGGAGGGTCGTCGTTCTCAAGGAGCTGGAGGGGTATTCACACCGGGAGATCGCCGAGCTTCTCCAGATCGAGCGCGCGACCTCGGAGGGGCGGTTGTACATGGCGCGGAAGCAGCTTCGCGCCAGGCTGTCGGAGTGATAGGGGAGCTGAGAGATGGAATCCTGCAAACATATCGATGAATGGACGCTGAACCGCTACGCAGACGGGGAGTTGTCCGGACCGTCCGCCGCTGCCGTGCGGCAACACCTTCGTTCGTGCGCGATCTGTCGGCGCGAGGTCCGGCTCATTCGCGAGTTGAGTGCCGCACTCCGCGCCCTTCCCACGCCGAATCCACCTGATGGGTTGTTCGAAGAGATCTACCCGCAGGAAGCGGGCAGTGCCGCCGCGATCCCTTTCCCCGTTGCGGAGGCGCAGTCGGTTGCGTTCTCCCGACGCTTGGTTCTCTCGGGAGGGGCCTTCCTGATCGCAGGGATCGCGGCCGTCCTCGCATTGACGATCGGACCCGAGCGCGCCATGGCCGGTGCGAGCACCCTGCGGTTCCACCGAGAGGAGCCGGGCGCGCTCACGCTCCGGTACGAGACGGTCTCGCCGCTGGCGGCGGAACCCGGCCTCCGGGCGCGGCTGCGATACTGGGTGCCCGACTCCCTCCGTTTCGCGCAGACCGAACCCGGATACCGCGTCGTCGAACTCTCCCGGGAGGACCCCGGCGTATTCTCCGGCGCGGTCGGTCTGCCCCCCGGCGCCGTGTACGCGGTCGCCGCCGTCGAACACCTGGACGGGAACTACATCGACAGCGACTTCGGCCGGTCCTGGGAGTATCTCAAGACGGACGCGGAAGGCCGAGCGACGCTGGACGCCCGCCTGTACCAGGTGCTGGCCACCGCGGATTTGAGCCCCGCGAGGGCCGTCGAGGTGACCGGGCAGGCGCTGTCGGAGTACCCCGAGCGACCCGAGCTATGGGCAGCACTCCTCCTGTATGAGCGGGGTGCGCCGCTTGAGGACACCGGGGAGACCCCGCCGGGCGCGCACGGCGAGCGCCTTGAACGGATGGACGCGGCTGCACGGCTGAGGGCCCCCGGGCCGGGCGAAATGCATGCCTTGAGCCTCTACGCCCGCCTCCTCGGGCGGGAGGATATCGAGGCCTACTGGCGGAGCGAGTTGACCGCCGAACATCCCCGGCACGAGTACGCGTCGCAGGCTCGCCTGAGGACGATCCTGCGGTCGTCCACGTCCCCTGCAGAAAAACTGGACGCGCTGGACCGGAGTTGGAGGCTCGCACCGATGCCCTCGGTTGCCCAGGTCGGGCTGCAGCTCGCCCAGGAGGTGTCCGATCCGGCCCTCACAAGGGTCTGGCTCGAAAGGTACGCATCCGACGCTGTGTTTCGAGATTCCCGGCTCGATGTCGAAGTGACGGAAGGCATGGCTGAGGTGCCCGCTCTTGGGGCGATCGCCGAGGAGTGGATCCTGCAACAGTTGAACGGGCAGCCGGACTGGCTCGGCCCGGATCGGCCGCTTGCCGGGACGCGAGCCAACTTCGAGGCGGAGGCCGCCGAGAGTCTGGCCCGCCTGCAGGTGCTCCTCGGACGGCTGCGGCTGACCCGAGGCGACCGGGCAGGGGCGTTCGATGCCTTCGAGCGCGCCGCCGAACTCAGCTGGAACCCCCGTGTCTTCGTGGAGTTAGCGAGATTCCACGCGGAGGCCGGGTCATCGACTCGCGCCGCCCAGTTGCTGGCGCTCGCGCAGGCGGACCCCGTCATCCCGCTCGAACCACACGTGCCTGAAGGAGAAGACTGGGCGATTGCACCGACGGAAGGCCGCTTGGCTGTAGCGCGCGCGGCGTGGCGGGAGCACCTGGCAGCGTCACTGCTCGCTGAGTGGGTCAACGGAAGCGCCCGTCTCGCGACTGCCTCCGGCAAAGAGAGCACGTTGCACGAGGCGACCGGCGGCGACGTGACCCTCGTGATCCACAGCCTGCAACCGAGCCTTGTCCCTTCCGAGAGCTTTGACCTGCTCGAGGCCAACGCCGCGAACCTTGGAGCGGAGGGCGCACAGATGTTGTTGGTCGCCGTCGAACCCGATCCCCCGAACGAGACTCAGACTGGCGCACCTGATCGCGCCGATTCGATCCCCCCCTTCCTCTACGACGGCCGATCCGAAGTCTGGGAAGCGCTAGGTGCTTGGAAGGGTGTTCAGTGCTTCGTTGTGGATGCCACTGGCATTCTGCGGTATCGCGGAGAAGATCTTGCAACGGCACTCCGCCTCACACTCATGCTGCGAGATGGCTCGCTGTCGTCGTTAACCCAATTGAAAGGGAGCGAAAGATGACCCTGAAGCGATTCGCCATGATCATTGCAGTCGCGCTGATCGCGGCCGCCGTTCCGGTCGCGGGAAAGGCAGATGGCTCCGCAGGATTGCGGTTGTCCACCGCGTCGTGTGCGGAGGCAGACTGCGGGAGCATATCGAAGGTGGATTGCATCTGTCCGGACATGCAGATGAACAATCGCAAGCCGCGCTGCGTTGAGCCCTGATCGAGTCGGAATGAGGCGGTCGGTGATCGGGCTGGCGGTCGCGATCTTGGCGATCGGCGCGTGTCGTCAGGCGGAACCGGCCGCGCTCGACACCGGCAGCCTTCCCGAGTTGACGCCGGAGGCCGTCTTCGCGGACGACTCGCTCGGCTGGATCGTCGAGATCGCGTTGGCCGGAGACCGCGTGGTGGCGCTGGATGCGATGCTGGAGCCGTCGGTTCACGTCGTCGATCTCGAGACGCCGGGGCGCCTCGGTTCCTATGGCCGCCAGGGCGACGGGCCGGGCGAGTTCAAGGACCCGGAGCAGATCGTGATCGGGGCCGCGGAATCGCCCGACGAGGTCTGGATCCTCGATGGCATCCATCAGCGCCTCACGCGGTTGTCCCTGCCGGAGATCGAAGCGGGGGCGGAAGTGAACCCGGAGACCGTCCCGCTGAACGGTCCGATCGCCGGAGCACTCGTGCGCGCTTCGGACGGGACGTGGTTCGCCGGCGGATGGATCACAGAGGGTCGTATCGGTCGCTACCACGCGAACCGGAGCTACGACCGCACCATCCTGGGCTTCCCGCCCGAGGTGGCGGAGGCGCCGGGGACGACGCTCCCGCAGGCGTACGAGAGCTGGGTCGTGGCCGATCCCGCAGGGGACCGCCTGGCCGCCGCGACGCTCCTCGGCGGGCTGCTCGAGATCTTCGACCATGACGGCGTTCCGATCGCCCGGGCGGCGGTGCCCGACCCCTTCCAGCCCGCGTGGGCCCAGGGACAATCGAGCAGCGGGCGGGGCGTAATGGCCATCAGTCCGGAGACGCGTTACGGCTTCACGGACCTGGCCGCCACCCAACGCTACCTGTACGGCGTCTTCTCGGGACGGAGGGTGGATGAGGACGGGCCCGTCTGGGCGTCGCAGCAGGTGCAGGTCTACACCTGGGACGGCGCATACGTGAGGACGCTGCGCCTCGACCGGAGCGCGGAGGCCATCGCGATCGACGCCTCCGACACGTGGCTCTACGCGAGCGGACTCGAACCCACGCCGTGGATCGGCCGCTTCCGGCTCCCGGAGCTCACGCGATGAAGGCGGACATCTCCTACTCCGACTGGGTGGACTGGCTCGCGTTCGAGTTGGCCTTCGTCGAACTCTACAAGTCGGCGACTCCGTCTCAGCAGCAGGAGATGAGGGCGACCCTCCGCCGGCTCGTCAAAGGCATCGACGAAGCGGCAGTCGATGCCTTCGTATCGCAGGTCCCGAACTTCGAGCGGGCGCTCAGCTGTTACTCGTCCGAGGAACAGGCCGACTTCGTGCCTCAGTTCAAGACAGCCGTGACCGAATTCGCCCAGTGCTTGGCCAGCGTCGCCGGAAAACGGGATTGAAGCCGCCGTCGCCCCTGCCCCGGAGCCGCTACCACCCACCGTTGCAGCGACCTGGCAGGACAGGTGTGTGCACGCATGGGTAAAGCTCGAGGCAACGCGCGCATCAGCCGGAGCTACACCCACCGCAACAGGCCGGTTGTCCGCACCGTTCTAGAGCTCGTCGACCGCCTCGGGCTCTCATCGTGTGAGGCAGAGATCACGCAGCGTGTCTTCGATGATCTTGGCGAGGCCGCGAGATGATTGGAGTTCTTACGGATTCCGCTCACGACGCCGCGCTCATCGAGCAAGCCGTTGGCGGCACGGCGCGGGTGGTCCACGGCTCCAAACAGTTCCCGAACGGCGACGGACCTTTCGAGTGTCTGGTCTTGGGTTGCCGCAGCCGACGTCTGAAAGAGATGACCGGGCTCTTGAAGGAACTGGAACGGACGATGCGTGGGTTCCCATCGTTCTCGTGACCGACCGCGACCCCGACGTTGCTCGCGGTTTGAGGGACGTCAGGGTGTCGGAAATCGTCTGGTTCGAAGATCTGGCTACCGGGCTCCAGCCCCGCGTCGACAAGGTGCTGGGCGCTGGACGTGCCCGTGAGTCGGTCGACTCCGGCGGCCGCCGACCTTCACCCCGAGCATCTGCGGACCCACGCGGGCGCGGAACCGAAACGCTCGGTCCTGCGCCTCCAATCGAAACCCAAAGAACGGAGACATTATACATGATTGAGCCACTGCGATCAGATCTTGGGCAAGATGCAGACCCGAGGATCTCCCGGGTCCTGGCACATGCCAGATTTGTGAGGTAGCAAACGCGGATTGCTGGGTGCTGTTGTGTAACGGCGGCCCTATTCTCACAAACTGCGTGTTCTAGCATTGGTCCTAAGTGTAGGATTGAGACTGAAGCGGATGTTGTCCGATAGAGGATGAAGTGAAAGGCGTCAGCGCTCCCGGGTGGACGTGAATTCTCAAGCAAACGAAAAGGAAGTCGGCAAAAAACCCGCGCGGAGAGGGGAGAGGGTTGTCGTGAAGGAAAAACTGAACGTCGTCGCGAACGTTGCAATCATTGTAACACTGTGCGTGCTGTTGCTTGGTCCGTCGGGGCCGGTCGGCGGTTGGATTGGTGACCGTTACGAGGAACGGAGCGTCAAACGCCGAATCGCGGAGCTGTGGGTAGAGTTGACGGACGCGGACAGCAAATTGGAGCCGCAATCGCCGGATGAGCGTAGGACGATAGTTGAGTTTGTGGATTACGAGTGCCCGTCGTGCAGATTGGTTTCGAGTGCGGTGTCGGAGGCAGTAGTTCGGGAGGGCGTGACCGTAGTTGTGCGGCACTTGCCCCTTGTGGGTCTTCACGCGACGGCACGTGATCGCGCCGTGGCGGCTGTGTGTGGAGAGCGAGTCGGGGCCTTTGGAGAGATTCACGGAGCCTTGATGGAAGAGCCCGTGTCGGTGGATAGCGAGCACTGGTCGGCGCTCGGCGACCGGTTGGGAGACGTAGCGGCGGCAGCTTTCCGTACGTGCGTGAGTGCGGATGCTGAAGGGCGGTTGAATGAAGATGGATACTTGGCCGCATCACTGGGCATAGCAGGTACTCCCACGTTTGTGACGCTTGGGGGCGTGTTCGTTGGGGCGGAGGGACTAGAGCGAGCCGTAAGGTCGCTACCGCCGCCGGAGACTGGGACGCGGCAGCAGGTAGAGATACGTGAGCCGTCTGAGCACTCAATGTTCGACTCGTTCCGGCACGGAAATACTTCGGTGTCGGAATTGGAGAAACTCAACACAGCGTTGTTCCTCAGCCCTGAGCGCATACTTATTGTGGACGAGGCGTGGCTCCAGTTCGTGGACCTTGGAACCGGCGATGTGGAGACGCAGGGGGGGGCTGGAGAGGGACCTGGGGAGTTTAGATCCATTTTTGATGTTCTGCGACGTCCCGATGGTGTAGTATTGCGAGATTTCGTGTTGGCTAGGCTCACGACATTCTCTACCGGAGGGGCACTGCTCGGCACGCGACGCTACGACGTGATGAAGTTCGAAAACATGCTGGTTCGACCAGTGGCAGCGTTCGTGGACGGCGCAGTAGTGTTTCGTGACACCCGGAACACCAGCGTGTGGGTGGAAGGTCGGTCTCGGGCCGCAGTGCGATACATCGAGTCGTCTGGTGACGAGCAGGTCAGGGTGATCGCACAGGAGATAGGCGATGAGAAGTACGGTTACAGATTAGCGGATGGGCGCAAGGGTACGACCGGGATACACTTCGGCCAGCGAGTCCTCGAGGGACGGATTGGCGAGAGACTCGTGGTTGCACAGACGGATTCACCGACCGTACGGCTCTTGAACCGAGACGGGGCGGTGACGGGGAGAATCCCGTTACCGCGAGGGCTGGACGTGTCGGAGGACCATGTTCAACTGGCTCGACATGAGAGAATCGCCGAGAGGGAGCAGCGGTTCAACGCCCCGGAAATAAGGGAACGACTCGGTAGAACGGCAATGGCAAGTCGGGAACATCCAACCGTGCCAGCGAATGCGGTAACGCCAGGGGTTGATAAGCTCTTCGTGGATTTCGATGGTCGACTGTGGCTCCGTCTATTCGTAATGCCCGGCCAGGATGTCGTGCAATGGCAAGTGTGGGATGTCGCTAGTGCGCGTATGGAGTTCGTCGTGAGGCTTGCCCGGACGACGACCTTGCTCGATGCACAAGGGGATCGTGTACTGCTTCATATGATGGACAGTTTTGGAGTGGACCGGGTCGTGATTCAGACGTTGGTTGCGGTGTGACGAGCACTTACCCGTTTAGGAATTACGACAATCACGTGACACACGAGCTTCGCTGAATATCGTCGAATATGCCCCGCGGGAACGTCAGGCGTCAAGTAACCGGGCGCGGGGGAGGCTGGCCATCGCCTTGTCCAGGGTCAGGGTGTCGAGATCTGAATGCGCGTAGTCGTCGGCGATGAGCCGATCAGGCAGCCCCGCGCCGCTCGAGGCGTCCAGGAGCCTCATCACCGAGAGCCCGTTCAAAGGTGCGACCAGGCCGCTGCCCAGCACCTGGATCAGGGCGGAACGAGCGGCGGGCTTCTGCACGCCGAAGTGGTGCTGGAGGGCGACGTAGGCCTCGCCGATCACTTGATTGGAAACCACCACGGTGGTGCCGTCTCCGACCAGCGTCGTCAGGTGCCGCACCGTATGGGCGAACCGATCCCGGGGTCGGCCCGTGAGCAGGCGCACGAGGACGGATGTGTCAATCCCGTAGCGAAGGATCATGTCGCTGGGCGCGGAAGGCGTGAACGTCAAAGGGCGCGATGTCGGGGTCGATTTGCTCCCTTAGCGGGGCCAAACGCGACAGATCGATCTTGTGGGGTCGTATGACGAAGCCGTGGGGCCCCTCCAGCAGTTCGAGACGGTCGCCGGGTCGGACGCCCATGACGTCAAGGACATGCGCCGGAAACGTGACTTGTCGCTTCGCCGGTACCTTGACGAGCATGGGTTGTCCTCCCTGGGCGGACTCCGACACCTTACGATAAAGCTTATTTTCGTAAGGTGATGCAGTCAAGCTCTCTGGGCGCGCTTTACGACCGTCGCCTTGAGGAAAGATCATCTCGGGGTTCGAGACAACGCGGATAGGAGGAGGGTCCCGTGGGAACTGAATTGAGTATCGGAGGATCGACTCTCCCGGTCGGCAGGCGTCGGTCCAGGGGGCGCGACGGAGGTGCGTCCCAGAGTTGCCGTATGGGTGAGTCTGCTGGGTTCGCTATGGGGCGGAGAGCTGGGGGGGCAGCTTCGCGACGGAATCGAAATCAGCAACGTGCCGTTGTTGGAGATCGGCGTTGCGGAGGGGGAAAACCCGTACCTGTTCAGCAAGATTTCGGGCGCGTTTCTGCTGGACGACGAACGCGTCGTCGTGTGCGACGGAGAGCTTGTGGAACTCCGTGTGTACGGACGAGATGGGAGTTTCCTGCACCGGGTAGGAGGGCGGGGGGAAGGTCCGGGTGAGTTCTTCCAGATAGATGCAGTTTGGCCAGTATCGGACGGGCGGATCGGCGTTTGGGATGCGGGGAACCTGCGCATATCTACGTTTTCGGCGGAAGGCGAACTCGTGAGCGCGGAGCGTGTGAAGATCGAGATGCAGGCGGGACGGCCGAGAAACCTGGAGCTCTTCCTCGGATCGTTCGACGACGACGATGTGATATTGGCCTCCGTGGAGGCAGGGCGCGCCTCAAGCGGTGTGGCTGCGGATCAATGGACACTGGGGCGCTTCAGCCTTGACGGTGATCCGCAGGGTCTCCTGGGGCAACTGCGCGGATTTCGAAGAATGGTCGGGTCGCCTTTGCCGTTCACGCCGATACCGTCTGTCGCGGTGCTTGGTGACACTGTATGGGCAGTGGACGGGTACGGGCCCGAGATAGGGCACCTGGACGCCGACGGGAACCTCCAGCCCGCCATCGCGGTACCGACAGTTGATCTCGAGACGGACGAAGCATGGTCACTTTTGAGGGAGGAACTACAAAGACGTGACGCCGGACTGTTTCTGCAGTTGATGGACCGACTACCGCCGCCGGATGAGATACCGCAGATCGGGGGTCTGCTTGTCGATAATGCCAGCCAGCTCTGGGTCAAGGTGTACGATCCGTCTGTCGACGCACTGTGGATCGGCGATCCTCTGCTCCCGGGCGCAGGCGGCGAATGGCGAGTCGTCGGCTCTGGCGGAGAAGCCAGGGGTGCGGTTCAGATGCCGGACGGCGTGACCCCACTTGCTATCACGGAGGACCGTCTCGTGGGGATCGCTCGCGGTGCCCTGGATGTGGAACGGCTGGTCGTGCACCGTATCCGGCCCGGCGGAGGATAGTCCCGAGGCGCTCCGTAGGGCGACTCGCGTTCGAAGGCACTAGAGATCGTATCTCAGGCTGAGCGTCACGGTGAAGGCGCTCGTGTCGCGTGTTTCCACGGTGTACACGATGCGGGAGCCGCGGCCCACGGTGGAGTCGTGGCTGCGGAGTTGGTCCCACTCGCGAGGTTCGCTCTCGAACGGTCCGAGGGTCTTCGCGTAGCGTATTCGGGTTCCGACCGTGAAGCGGTCGGCGACGCGGTAGTCCACGCCCGCCAGCGCCTGGGCGCCGAACATGGTGTCGTGGAGCACCGCTGAGCCCAGCGTCGTTGTCCCGGCCAGCTTCGCGCGGAGCACCGGATCCTCGAACGTGCTGATCCGCACCGGATCGTTGTTGCGCTTCCACAGGCTGAAATAGTCGACGGCCATGCGCTGCACGCCGGCGCCGACCCCCAGGTACGGCGTCAGCCGCGCACCGCCGGTGGCGAGATCGACCGCGAGGTTCGCGAATGCGCCGTGTACGCTCACGTCGCCGGCGCCGCCGACCGCCCTCTCCAGCTCCTGGTCGGCCTTCTGCGCGGTCACCACGTCGCCGATCTCCGTCGGCGCGTAGTCGTGATACGGCGCGGCTCGGTACCGGTACTCGGCCTCGACCCGGAACCTGCCGAACCGGTATCCGGCCGCGATTCCCGTCGCCATCCCCCTCGTGCCGCCGGACTCGTTCGCCCATTCGGTCGGCGGCGGCGGGGTGTCGCACTCCGATCCCGCCTCCACCCCATCGGGGTTGATGAGCAGGTCGCAGCGCGTGCCCCAGTCGTTGTCTGTGCCGACAAGCCGCATGGCCGGAGCGAGCGTGAACCCTAACTCCGACCCGACGTACGGCTGCGCGGCGACCTCGCCCGCCGCCAAGCCGAGCGCCAGCGCGAAAACGGCTCCTCTCATGGGTCGTCCCTCGTGTGAATTCGCGGGTCAGGCGGGCGGAAGCTCGGGGGCTGACGCCTCACCGCCGTCCGCGTCTCCTGAACCCACGGCGCGCTGCAGCACTTCCTGGATGTCAAGTCCCAGCACCGAGGCGAGTCCCTCCATCGTTCCGTAGGCGCCTCGCACCCGCTGGTTGAGAGCGTTGGACACGCCCTCTCCCTGGCCGCCGTCCATGACGACGACGCGGTCGATGTCCACGCCTTCCACCGCGCCGACGGCGATCTCGAGCAGTTCGGGGAGCTTCTCCGCCATGAACACGGCGAACGCGGCCTCGCCTCCGGTCTGGACCTCGGCGTAGAGCCGCTTCAGGACCTCGACCTGGGCCTTCCCGCGCTCCAGGATCGGCGCCGCCTCGGCCTCCGCCCGCGCGAACGCGGCCATCTTCTCGGCCTTGGCGGGCTCGATCACGTCCGCCCGCAGGCGCTGCTCCTCGCGCTCCACGCGCTTCATCTCGAGGATCTTCTCGGCCTCGACCTCGGCCTCCTGCGCCTTCACGCGCGCGATCTTCTCGGCCGTGTCGCCCTCGCGGTGCAGTTCGGCCTTGCGCACGCGCAGTTCGTTCTGGGCCTCGGCGACCTTGATCGAGGCCGCGGCCTCCCGCACCTCGGCGCGCCGCCTCGCCTCGGCCTGCGCCTCTCGCGTGTCGGCCTCCGCCTGGGCCTCGGCGATCTCCGCGGCCCGAATGGCCTCGGCCGACTTCTCCCGCCCGATCGCGTCCAGGTAGCCGCGTTCGTCGCTCACGTTCTGGATCTTGAGCACGTCGAGGTGGAAGCCGAGCGAGGCCAGATCCTCTCCCGCGTCCTCCGACAGCGCCTTGGCGAACCCCAGCCGGTCCTCGTTCACGGCTTCCGGCGTCAGCGTCGCGAGCACGCCCCGCAGGTTCCCGGTGAGCGTGTCCTGGGCGAGTTCCCGAACTTCCTCCTCCGTCTTCCCCAGCAGGCGCTCCACCGCGTTGTTGAACACCCACTCGGGCTCCGAGGCGATCTTCACGTTCGCGATCGCCTCCACGCTCAGCGGGATGTTCCCCTTCGAGAAGGCGTTGTTGACGAAGACCTCGATGGGGATGGTCTCGAGGTTCATGTGCTGGACCGTCTCGATGATCGGGATCCGGAGGGTGCGTCCGCCCGAGATGGAGCGGTAGCCGACGGCCTGGCCATCGGTCAGCATGCGATTCCGGCCGGTGATCACGGCCGCACGGTTGGGGGGAACGATCACGATCAGGTTTTTGATCGTGATGATCGCCACGAGTACGACGACGAAGAAGACGCCCGCCATCACGACCGGGGCGGCCAGGAGATTCAGAAAGTCTTGCATTTAAGCCTCATTCCTCGAGCAGCTTCATGTCTTCGGGATCCACGGGCGCGACATCGGCGATGCCGTCCGTCATGCGCACGACGACGACCGACTGTCCGGCTCGGAGCGGCAGGTCGTCGGGGCAGGTCGAGTCCAGGCGGGCGCGCACGCTGTAGCGGCGCTCCCCGCGCGACACCTTCACCGTACCCGCACCGTCCGGCGCTATTTCCATCGTGACTTCGCCCGTCAGTCCGGCCAGCGAACGCTCGCCGAGCGCGGTGCCGGCGCCCGAGCGCTTGATGTAGCGGAAGGCGGCGCCGATGAACGCCCCGGAGGCCAGCCCCGTGACGCCGGCGATGGCGGCCGTGACCGCGGGACTCGTGAACCAGTGCAGGATGGCGCCGGTCGCGCCGAACCCGAACATGGCGTAGACGATGGTCCGCAGCGAGAGGAGTCTCGCCACGTCGGCCGCGCCGCCTGCGTCCAGCTCTGCGTCCACATCCACATCGATGTCCATGCCGTCCAGGAAGTCGCCGAACACGGACAGCGCGAGGAAACCGCCGCCCACCAGGAGACAGAAGATGTATATCGTGAACATTCAGGCGCCTCCGCCGGACCAGGCCGCGACCGTTTCCCGCACGAAGTCCTCGAACACGCGCGGTGCGTGGCCCAGCACGTGGCTCATCGTCGCGAAGTCCTCCTCCGTCGCGAGGAGCCCTTCCGCGAGGAAGTGCTCCGACATGACCCGAAGGTCCCGCACGAGCCATTCCGGCAGGCTTCGGCTCGCGCGCGCCTCCCAGGCGTCGAGGTCGTCGCCGACGTACTCGATCTCGCGCCCGAGGTGTTCGCTCCAGATGCGGGCGACATGCTCGGACGTCAGCAGCTGCGGTCCGACCACCGGATACCGGATCCCCTCGTGGCCGTCATCGAGGAGCGCGTTCACGGTGGCGTCGGCGATGTCGCGGACGTCGACCCGGTGCAGCCCCGCGCCCCCGAGCGGGGCGGGATAGACGCCGGCTTCGAGCGACCGCCTAAGCCACAGATCGTTCTGGAAGTAGTGGTTCGGTTCGATCGTCGCCCACGGGACGCCGGAGGCCCCGAGAGCGGCGAGGATCTCCATCTTGCTCGCGAAGTGGGGGATGTGGGGCGCCGCGTGCGCGCGGTGCGCGGAATGGAAGACGATCCGCTCGACGCCGGCCTCCGCGGCCGCATCGACGGCCCCGATGCCGAGCCGCGCCTCGTGCGGGTGGAGCGCCGTGAGGAGGTGCATGCGCGACACGCCTTCGAGCGCCGGCCCGAGGGTGTCGGGCCGCTCCAGGTCGCCTTGCATGAATTCGACGCGCTCGCCCGACGCCCCGGCCGACGCCCCGGCGCGGTCCGCCGAGCGCGTCAGGCACCGGACCGACGCTCCGCGGGCCACGAGGCCCTCGACGACCCGACGCCCGACGGTCCCCGTCCCGCCGACGCAAAGCACGTCCGCCATCCATGCCTCCGGTTCTCCAGTGGCTCCGACTTCCCAGGTCCTGCAGGATCCCGACGATACGCGGCGCGCGAATGGCAGGCGAGTGCCGCCCGCGTCGCCCCGCCGACTGCGTGTCGAGAGCGCGTTGACACCCCGTTGATGGCCGCCCGGACTCTGAGGGCGAAATCTCGGGAGGCACGGGACGGGGGGTCCGTCCCGGAAGGTCGCGGCGAGTGCGCCAGGCACGGCGGCGGCCGCGACCCGGCCCTCCGAAGACCCGTGAAAGGGAGGGGACGATGAAGACGACGAAAGCGGGACGCTGGGTGCTACTTGGCTTCAACCTCGTGCTGGCCACGGCCATCCTGGCGCAACCCGGCCGGGCCGCGTCCGCGCGTGGCGGCGACGACTGCCTCGGGGACTGTTTCCAGGGATGGGGGGGATGCGTGCTGGACGGCGACTGGGGCTGCAACTACGAACTCAACGAATGCGTGCGGGGATGCTTCTTCCCCACGTGGGGTCCTTTTTCGGATCCCTATCTCCTCTGACGGAGAGCACATGAAGCTCGATGACACGGGGGCCGGCTCCCGGCCCCGTCACTGGATGGCACTCGCGGCGGCGCTGCTGGCCACCGCATGTCTGGACGGCGAGAACCCTGCCCCCACGGTCGATTCGGCAGAGCCGGGAGCGGACTTCGGAGCGGACCCCGCGCACCTTCGCGCGGGGCCGCCCCGCCTGAGGCTCGGAAGCGTGTCCGGGGAGGGGCAGACGGATTTCCATGACATCGCCGGCGTCGTGGTGGACCGGGCCGGCGGTGTGCTCGTCGTGGCGAACCGGGGCGATGCCACGCTGCGCACGTTCGCGCTCGACGGGGAGTGGCGCGGCACCTGGGGCGGCGCGGGCGGCGGTCCGCGTGAACTGGGGGAACTGACGGCGCTCTTCCGATACCGGGGCGATTCCGTTGTCGTATACGACGGTGAGCGGGGCGCCGCGTCCGTCTGGCCGTACGCCGGCGGGGAGGTGCGGCGCGTCTGGATGCCGATCCCTCCGGGGGACACCCTGCAATCCGCGCGACTGCAGGGTGCCATGGA
>NZ_CANPVO010000002.1 GCF_947581785.1 Candidatus Palauibacter polyketidifaciens
GTCGAGGCGATGGGCCTCAACTTCGTCGACGCGCTGATGAGCATCGGCGCGGTTGCCACCGGAGGCGAGATCGGGCGCGAATTCGTGGGCCGTGTCCTGGAGACGGCCGAGGATGTCGAGGGCCTCGCGGCCGGCGACCCGGTGGCCGGGATGGGATTCGGTTCGTTCACTCCGGAGATGATCACCAGGGCGGCGCTGGTGGCGCCCGCTCCGGCAGGTCTCTCCGCGGTCGCCCTCGCGACGGTGCCCATCTGCTTCGTCACCGCCGATCTCGCGTTCCGGACGGCGGGACTCCGGTCCGGGGAACGCGTGCTGATCCACGCCGGGGCCGGCGGCGTCGGCCTGGCCGCGATTCAACTGGCTCAGGCCGCCGGCGCCGAGGTCTTCGCGACCGCCAGCGCCGCCAAGCAGTCCTTCCTACGCTCCCTCGGCGTGGCCCATGTGTCCGACAGCCGGCAGACTGCGTTCGGCGACGAGGTCCTGCGGGCGACGGACGGAGAGGGCGTCCACGTCGTATTGAACAGCCTCACCAGCGAGGGCTTCATCGAAGCGAGCCTGTCCTGTCTGGGCTCCGGCGGCCGCTTCGTCGAGATCGGGAAGCGCGGCATCTGGAGCGAACAGGAGATGTCGGCGTCGCGTCCCGACGTCGCGTACACCGTCGTCGACGTGGATGAGCTGAAACGGACCGATCCGGCGCGCGCGGGCGCTTCGCTCTCTCGAATCATGGACCGCCTGGCGGCCGGTGAGCTGTCCCCTCTGCCGCACACGGTCTGGCCGCTCTCCGAGATCGAATCGGCGCTGGATGCCATGCGGGGCGCCCGGCACACCGGCAAGAACGTCCTCAGGATGCCCTCGCTCGCGAGGGGCGGTCTGCGGCCGGACCGAGCCTATCTCGTCACCGGCGGTCTGGGCGGGATCGGCTGTGCGGTCGCCCGTTGGCTGGTCGAGCAGGGAGCCGGCGCCGTCGTTCTCAACGGCCGCCGGGATCCCGATCCGGAGGCCGAAGCGGTCATCCGCGAGCTGCGGGATGCCGGCGCCGACGTACGGGCGGAGATCGCCGACGTCACGGACTTCGCTGCGGTCGACGCCATGCTCGCCCGGATCGACCGGGGTCCGAGGCCGCTCGGAGGCGTCATCCACAGCGTGGGCGTCCTCTCGGACGGTGTCATCGAGAACCAGACGTGGGACCGCTTCGAGCACGTGCTGTGGCCGAAGGTCCTCGGAGCCTGGCACCTCCACCGGGCGACCAGGACCAGGGATCTCGACCTGTTCGTCCTGTTCTCCAGCGGGATCGGCGTGGTCGGAAACCCCGGGCAGTCGAATCACTCCGCCGCAAACGCCTTCCTCGACCAGCTCGCCGCCCACCGGCGCGGCCTGGGCCTCCCCGGTCAGGCCATCGCCTGGGGGGCCTGGTCGGGCATCGGGGAGGCGGAAGAGCAGAGGGAGCGAATCAGGAGACGTTTCGACCACACCGCCGCAGAGTGGATCACTCCCGAACAGGGCATCGAGGCACTCGATCGGCTGGTCCGACAGGACGTCACCGCGCCCATGGTCACCGCGACCGACTGGTCCATCGTCGCCGAGGAGTTCGGGACACCGCCTCCGTTCTTCGACGAGCTACGGGCTACGAGGAAGGTCCGGCGACGGCAGACCGACGAGCCCGCCGCCTCCGGCGGTTTGATGGTACAGCTGCGGGAGGCGCCGTCGGAGGAGAAACGGCATCTGCTGGAGGCGTTCATCCAGCAGGAGTTGCAGGCCGTGCTCCACCTCCCGTCGCCGCCGTCGGCGGCGGTCGGCTTCTTCGATCTGGGCATGGACTCGCTGATGGCGGTCGAGTTGCGGAACCGGCTGAACCGCGCCTTTGCCGGCGAGTACACGACGTCCAACACGATCGTATTCGACTACCCCAGCACCGCGGATCTCGCCGGCCACCTCGTCGGCGAGATCGAGGCGTTCACCGGCGCGCCGTCTCGCGTTCCGGAGCAATCCGTTGCGCGATCTCGTCCCACGACCCACAGGGAGGCCGACAGGGAGACCGAAGGGGAGAAGGAGGGCATCGCGATCGTCGGCATGGCCTGCCGATTCCCCGGCGCGCCCGACGTTTCGACCTACTGGGATCAGCTCCTGGCGGGCGCCGATCTGGTCACGGAGGGACGCACCGACGTCGATTACTGGCTCGACCGCGTCGGCGATCCCGCTGCCGAGCATCCGGCTTATCGCTGGGGTGGCTTTGTCGCGGGTCTCGAACGGTTCGACGCCAGGTTTTTCGGTATCACGCCGATCGCGGCGGAAACGATGGACCCCCAGCAGAGGATGCTGCTGGAAACAAGCTGGCAGGCGCTCGAGGATGCAGGGGTCGATCCCGGGGGGCTGAGGGGCAGCCGCACCGGCGTGTTCGCCGGTTTGAACGCGAGCGAGTACCGGGACCTAATGGTCGCGAGTGGTTCGGACGGCGGGTCCGTCGGGACGATGTCCAGCACCACCGTGGGACGCGTCGCCCACACGCTCGGACTCATGGGCCCCGCCATGCCCTTCGTGCTGCAGTGCGCGGCGTCGCTCGCAGCGGTCCACGCTGCGTCCACGGCGCTGGAGCGTGGCGAGGTCGATCTGGCGCTGGCGGGCGGCGTGAACGCGATCCTCTCCCCCAACTTCAGCAAACTCCTGCTCGAGCACGGCCTCTTGGCATCGAGTGGACGCTGCGCCCCGTTCGACGCTTCGGCGCAGGGCTACGTTCGCGGCGAGGGATGTGGCGTCGTCCTTCTCAAGAGGCTGAGCGAAGCCGAGGCCGCCGGCGACCGAATCTGGGCGGTCATCAGGGGTTCGGCCGTGAACCACAGCGGCACCGCCGCGGGACTGACGATGCCGAGCGGCCTCGCCCAGGAACAGGTCATCGAGGAGGCGCTGTCTCGCGCCGGCGTCGCCCCGGCCGGTATCGACTACCTGGAGGCCCATGGCGGGGGGTCGGATATCGGCGACGCCATCGAGGTGCAGGCCGCAGCCGCCGTCTACGGCCGCGAGCGGGACGCGGATCGCCCGCTGCTGATCGGGACGGCCAAGACGAACATGGGTCACCTTGAATCGGCGGCGGGCATCGCGGGACTGATCAAGGTCGTCCTTGCCATGCGCCATGGAGTGATTCCGAAGCACCTGCACTTCGAGACGCCGAACCCAAATGTGGACTGGGACCGGCTGCCCGTGCGGATCACCTCCGAACGCACCCATTGGCCGCCGGCCAACGGCTGTCCCGCACGAGCCGGAATCAGCGCCTTCGGATTCTCCGGGACGAACGCGCACGTCGTCGTCGAGGGTTACGCCGCGCCGGGCGGCGACCCTGCGCCCCGTGAAGAACTCGGCCCCTGGGGAGCGCCGACATCTGTGGCTGTCGTCGCTCCCGAGCCCGTCGTCGCTCCGGAGCCCGTCGCCGATCCGCGAGCGGCTGGCGAACGGCGCGACTCACGCCAGACGCGTATCCTGCCGCTCTCCGCGAAGTCCGGGAGCGCCCTGCGGTCGCTCGCCGGACGCTTTCTCGGCTGGGTCGACGGACACAACGCCGACCTCGAGTCCGACGACCGCGCGGCGGGTCCGCTCCTGTCCGACATGGCATGGACCGCCGGCACCGGCCGGAGTCACTTCCCCTACCGCGCCGCGGTGCTGTTCCGGAACCGGGAATCGCTGGTCGGCGGCCTCCGGGCGCTCTCCAGGGCGAGCGCCAGGGCTGAGTCGCCGGGAGCGACGAATGTCGCCTTCGTCTACCCCGGGTCCGACGGTCGGTGGACCGGCACGGGAGCGGCGCTCTACCGGACCGAGCCGGTGGTTCGAGCAGTTCTGGATCGTTGTGACGAAGTGCTCCGGGAGCAGCGCGGCGAATCGCTCGTCGAGATCATGTTCGGGCGAACGGCGGGCGATCTGGACGACCCGGCCTGGGCCTATCCGGCCGTCTATGCGTTCGAATGCGGACTGACCGCTCTCTGGTCGAGCATCGGGATCCGGCCGAATGTCGTCGCCGGGTTCGACGCCGGCGAATTCGCAGCGGCCCGGGCCGCCCGGATCTTCAGCCTGGAAGACGGCCTCCGTCTGGCGGCGGCCGCAGGCGAGTCGGCGACGGCGAAATCACCGGCCGCGGGCGCAGTGCGGTTCGCTGGAGAAGTGGTCCTGGAACGCCCATCTCTCGCGGTAATCCGCGGCGCCGACGGCCGCCCGTTGGGGGCCAACGAAGCGCTTGCCACCTCCTTCTGGCTCCAGCGCGATGGGCAGTCTGCCGAACCGGAAGCCTGCGCGCCGACTCTGGCGGACAGAGGCGTCGAGGTAGTGCTGGAAGTCGGTCCCCGACCGTCCGTGGCCCCAGCGATCGCCGAAGCCTGGCCGGCCTCCGACGCCGAAACCGCCGGCAACGAAGGAAACCGCAGCACTCCGCTCGTAGTGGCGAGTCTGGGGTCGCCGGCCGGCGGCGCCACCGCGACCGACACGTGCGACAGTTTCCTCGAGGCCGCGGCCGCCGCCTACGAGGCCGGGCTGCCGATCTCCTTCGCGGGCCTCTTCGCGGGCGAGGAGCGGTGCAGGATCTCGCTGCCCGGCTATCCCTTCGAGCCCGTGCGCCACTGGGTGGAGCCTCCCAGCAGCCCGCTCTGACGAAGGAAAACGCGGAGCATCGCGACGCATTCCGCCGGCTTCTCCAGCTGCAGAAGGTGGGTAGAGTCCACGATGAAGTCGTAATCCACGCTCTCGATGTGCTTCAGATCAAAGCTGGGCAGGTACGCGTGCGGGAGAGTCGGGTCGGCCCCGATCACTTTCGTGGGACAATAAAGCATGTCCAGGTCCAGCAGCGGGGCGAAGCTCCTCATGTATTCCGAGACCTGCGCTTCGAACTCCCGTGGACAGCGGAGTCCAAGGCCTTCTCCATCCGCCGCCTTCGTAAGGGTCGTCCTTGCCACGAGTTCCCGCACCCCGGGCACGACCCGGGCATACAGCGGAGAATACCGAAGAAGGTCCGAGAACTCCTCCTCGGACCGGAAACGGGGCGACCGTCGCCGCGTCAGCGCCGTCTGGCGGTCCAGGGCCTCGTCGAACTCCGCTTCACTTGCCGCAGGCTTGCAGAGGGGCGGATCGAACAGCACCAGACCCGAGTAGGGACCGGAGAGGGAGAGAATGGCCGTAAGCGTCGAAAGCGAATGAAAGACGCCTACGGTCGGCTTGTCTCCGAGACGCTCGGCGATGGCCCTGGCGAGGACGTCATGGTCGTGGAGCATCGTCGGTATGTTGTGATGCTTCCGCTCACCGACGGCATTCCAGCCGTGGTTTCTGATGTCGTAGACAACCAGATCGAACTCGTCTGCCAGGAGAGACCAGAACGGATAGTAAGCGTCGATGGCGAGGCCGTTGCCATGACTCAGAACCAGGCGAACCGGGGAATCCGGCCGGCCATGCCGCCGCACGACGGTGACCGTGTTCTCGTCGAGCCGCACCTGTTCCACCGCAAGGGGCTCAGGTAGTTCCCAGACAGTCAACGGCTACCGATTCCGCCTATGCCCTGGGCCGACGCCGACCGCTGTCGGAAAGGCTCGGGACGATGCCCGCTGAGCCGACCGGAGGGTCGGAGCGGGCACCGCCGCCAGCGAGGCTCAACCGGATCCGGAATCGAGAAACGCGGCCAGGTCCCGCATGTTCTTCCAGTTGGCAACCTCCTCGGGGGGAATCTCGACACCGAACGCCACCCCGACCTTCTTCACGAAGGCTACGGCGTCAAGGGACGAGATGTCGGAGGAAAGCAGACCGGTGTCGAGATCCAGGTCTCTTCCGAGGTCGAGGTGCTGGCGAGCGAGTTCCTGAATGCGGGCTTCGGTTGCTGTCATGGTCGGAGTCCTCGGGGTTGCATGGGTGAAAAATGTCACTTCCGCGCACCATGAATATAGACGCTCCAGGTGAGCGATACGAACCTCGAAGGCAATACTACGGCACATCTGTCTCCCCGGATACCGTCCGAAGCGCCGCCCAGGGCGCTCGACCGGCGGCGTCGCGTCGAAGTCCGCGTACCGCGGAGCGGCCGCGACCTAAAGCACCACCTCCCGCACCGCGGCCGCGGTGCCGTATTTTTTCTCAGCCCAACTTGATGATATTTCACATGCGGGAGCACACGCGACCGCGCCCGGGGAGTCGACCCTCGGCGGGCTGAAACCGAACGGCAGGGGGGACTGCGGGTGACGACTCACGGGAACGGGCGGACACGCGAACCCGGTGAACCCATCGCGATCGTGGGCATGGCGTGCCGGTTCCCCGGCAGCAGGACCCTGTCCGATTTCTGGCGACAACTGATCGCGGGCGAGAACGCGGTCGTCGAAGGCCCTCCCGGCTCCGTCATCGGACGCGCGGGCCGGCTCTTCCCGGACTCCGGCGGCGAGAACCGGGCCCTCCGTTTCGGGGCGTTCATCGAAGACCTTGACCAGTTCGATGCGGACTTCTTCCGCATCTCTCCCATCGAAGCCCAGATGCTCGATCCGCAGCAGCGCATGATGCTGGAGGTGAGCTGGCACGCGCTCGAAGATGCGGGGATAGACCCCGAGAGCCTGAAGGGCAGCCGCACCGGAGTCTACGTCGGCATCAGCAACAACGACTACCGGGACATGGTCATCGATGCGCCGGAGACCGCCGATACCGCGGTCGGCTTCTACGCGGTGACCGGGACGGCCCTCAACACGGCCATCGGCCGCGTCTCCTTTGCACTGGGCCTCGAGGGGCCCTGCATGGCGATCGACACCGCCTGCTCATCGTCGCTGGTGGCCCTCCACCAGGCGGTCGGGGCCCTGCAGCGCGGCGAGACGGATCTGGCCCTGTCCGGGGGCGTCCACATCTACCTTGCCGGACGTCCGCTCGAGTTGCGGGCCAACGCCGGCATGTTGTCGCCCGAGGGACAGTGCAAGGCATTCGATGCGGCGGCCGACGGCTTTGTGTGCGGTGAAGGCTGCGGTTTGCTGGTTCTGAAGCGCCTGGACGCAGCGGAAGCGGCGGGCGACCGGATCTGGGCCGTCATCCGCGGCTCATCGGTCAATCAGGACGGCGCGAGCCAGGGGCTGACCGTGCCCAGCGGCCCTTCGCAGGAGAAGGCCATGGCAGAGGCGCTTGCCCGAGGAAGCGTCTCGCCGTCCGATGTGGACTACCTGGAGGCCCACGGCACGGGGACGGTGGTCGGAGATCCGATCGAACTCGGTGCCGCGGCGGCCGTCTACGGGCGCGGGCGCACGTCGGCGAACCCGTTCCTGGTCGGGTCCGTCAAGACCAACATCGGACACCTGGGGCCCGCCGCCGGCGTCGCCGGCGTGATCAAGGCCGTGTTGGCGATGAGGCACGGGGTGATCCCCCGGCATCTCAACTTCAACGATCCGACACCGAGCGTGGATTGGGATCGCCTGCCCGTGCGCGTAACCGACGTCATGACGGACTGGCCGCTCCATCCGGACAGGCGGCCGCTGGCCGGCGTCAATTCCTTCGGCTGGTCCGGGACGAACGCCCACGTCGTACTCGAGGGATACGGAGAAGCCGTAACGGAAACGGCAACGGACGCGGGTTCCGGTCCCGCCACGCTGCGCCCCCCCGTCGGTCCCGCGATTCCCGTGCCGGTGTCCGCCTCCACGCCCGAGGCCGCGGACCCGAGTGACGCCCGCACGACCCGGTTCCTGCCCTTGTCGGGCAAATCGCCGGCGGCGCTTGGCGACGTCGCGTCGCGGCATCTGTCCTGGCTTGCCGAGCACTGGCGTGACGAACGTGAGGGAGAGCGGTCCGGGGCCGACACGATCGCCGACATGGTCTGGACCGCCGCATCGGGCCGAAGCCACTTCGCCCACCGCGCCGGCGTACTGTTCAGCGATGTCGCCGAACTGCGCCGGAAACTTGCACGCCTCGCCGAAGGTCAGGGTCCGGAAGCCGGCGTGGCGCCGGTCCGTGCGACCAACGTGGCTTTCGTCTTCACGGGACAGGCCAGTCAATGGGTCGGCATGGGCAGGGCGCTATATGAGAGGGAGCCTGTTTTCCGCTCCGTCCTCGACCGCTGCGACGGACTCCTTCTGGAGGAGCGCGGCGTCTCGCTGTTGGACGTCATGTTCGGGAGCGAGGGGGCGGACGGGACGGACGGCCTGCTGGATGAGGCGGCGTGGACCCAGCCGGCGATCTATGCCCTCGAATGCGCCCTGACGGCGCTCTGGGAGAGTGTCGGCGTGGAGCCGAGCGTGGTCGTGGGCCACAGCCTCGGAGAGATGGCGGCGGCGCAGGCGGCGGGCGTGTTCGGCCTCGAGGACGGCTTGCGCTTCGCCGCGGCCCGCGGTGCGCTGATGGGCGCCACGCGCAGCGATGGCGCCATGGCCGCGATCTTCGCCCCGGCCGCTCGCATCGCCTCCGCGGTGGTGGAACAGAATGCTGCCTCGGACGATGTCGACCTGAGCGTCGCCGTCGACAACGGGCTGCAGCAGGTCGTCAGCGGGCCCGCGAAGGATCTCGAGGCGGTTCTGGCACGCTTCGAGGCCGAAGGAGTGAAGGTGGTGCGCCTGCGACGGAGCCCCGCCTATCACAGCGCCCTCATCGAGCCCGCGCTGGACGATCTCGAAGCCGCCGTCCGCGATATCATGCCCGCTCCGCCATCTCCATCCGTGCCTGTCGTGAGCAACCTGACGGGACGGTTGCTGGAGCCGGACGAACGGATGGATGCCGCCTACTGGCGACGGCAGGCGCGGGAGCCGGTGGCCTTCCGCCGTTCGGTGGAGACGCTGGCGGAACTCGGTGTCGATGCCGTCGTGGAGATCGGCCCCCACGCCATCCTTGGCCCGGTGGTCGCCATGACGTGGCCCGAGACGGCGCCTTCCGGCCCGCCCGTCATTCTCGCGAGCCTCCGGCGGCCGCCGCGGGATCCCGCGGAGCCGGTGGCGGATCCAAGCGGGGGCTTCGTGGAGGCCGTGGCGGGGGCCTACGAGGCCGGAATGGAGATCGGGTTCCCCGGCCTGTTCGCCGGGGAGACCCGGCGCCGGATCTCGCTCCCCGGATATCCGTTCCAGCACAGTCACCACTGGATCCCGAGATCGAGGCGCCGGCGAACGGCCGCCGGCCATCCCCTGCTCGGCATGCGGCATGAATCGCCCCGCGGCGAGATCACGTTCGAGACGGAGATGTTCGCTTCGGATCCCGCCTGGCTGCAGGACCACCTCGTGTACGACCGCATCGTCGCTCCCGGGGCACTCCACGGCGCCATGGCGGTGTCCGCGTCTCTGGCCGGCCGCGGCGGCTCGGCGACCGTGTCCGACATGCAGCTGCACAGTCCCTTGATCTTCGAAAGCGAGGATGGCGAGGACCCGGAGGACGGGGCGCATGGCGCGGGCCGCAAGCTGCAGTTTGTTCTGAGCGGACCCGAAGATGCCACGGTGGATGCCGCGGCGGATGCTGCGGCGGAAACCCCGGAGCGTCGTTTCGAGGTGTTCAGCAAGGGGGAAACCGAAGAGACGTGGACCCTTCACGCCGGTGGCAGGCTTTCATGGGGTACGTCCGGCCCGGCCCCCGGCCCCGAAGAGGCTCCGCACGTCGATCTGGATGAGCTGAGAGCCCGACTGCCGCGCCGTGATCCGGCGGAGTTCTACCGATTGCGATGGAGCGGCGACATTCATCTCGGCCCATCGTATCACACGCTCCAGGCCGTCTGGGCCGGCAAAGGCGAAGCCCTGGGGGAACTGGCCCTCGGCGATTCGGTGGATGCGAGCGGCATGGAGATGCATCCCCTTCTCCTCGACGGCTGTTTCCAGATCTCGGCCATCGCCCGCCATCTGATGAAAGTCGAGCAGGGCGCGGTCTACCTGCCTTTCGGATGGGAATCTCTGTGGGTGGCGGGCCCACTGCCGGATCGGGTCGTGTGCCACGCCGTCCTGAGGACTCCCGGGTCGGAGGACGGGGCGGACACACCACCGCAAGTCGTGACGGGCGACGTTCGGCTCTATGCCGCGGACGGCACGGCCGTCGCCGTGCTGAAGGGCTACACCGCCAAGCGGGCGACCCGATCCGCGCTCCTTTCCGCCGAGGACGGGGTCAAGGACCTGCTGTACGAGGTGGCATGGCGGAAGAAGCCCCTGAGTGGGGGGATGCGCGCCGCGGATTACCTGACGGATCCCGAGGTCGTCGCGAGCCGGTCCCCGACGTTCGTCGAATACCTGGCGCAGGAAGGCGTTGAAGGCCCGGACAGAGCCGCTCTACTGAAAGATCAGGAGACGTTGTCGAGGGCATACGCCCGTGCGGCGCTCGACAGCCTGGGGTGGGAGCGCGAAGCCGGCGAAGCGGTCCGGCCGGACGACCTTCGCCGCCAACTGGGGGTGACGGACGATCACCGGCGCCTGTTTGTCCGGCTCCTCGACCTGGCGGCGGGCGACCCGAGCCCGGACGGCCCGCACGGATCCGACGGCTTTCTCCTCGATCCCGGACCGCTGGCCGAGCGGTTCATTGACGGACATCCGCACGGGATCAACGAACTCGGTCTCCTTCGCCGCTGCGGTTCGGCTCTCGCCGAGGTGTTGCGGGGTCGCAGAGACCCGCTCGGCTTGCTGTTCGGCGACGACGGGCCGAGCGCCGCGAGCCTGTACCTGACGGCCCCCGCGTCGCGTGCGGCGAACCGAATGCTCGGGGATGCGGTGGCCGCGGCTGTGTCGGGTCTTCCCGAGAATCGGCGTCTGCGGATCCTGGAAGTCGGTGCGGGGACGGGTTCGGCGACGGAGTCGATTCTCCCGCTCCTCCCCTCCGGCCGGTTCGACTACACGTTCACGGACATCTCGGCGGGGTTCTTCGCGCAGGCCGAAGCGCGTTTCGCCGCTACCGGCGCTCCGATCGAGTACAGGGCGCTGGACATCGAGGCCTCACCCGAAGCCCAGGGGTTCGAGGCCCATGCCTACGATCTCGTGATCGCCGCGAACGTGCTGCACGCGACCCGGGACCTCGGCGAGACGCTCGCGCACTGTCGCGACCTCCTGGCCCCCTCGGGTCTGTTGCTGGCGCTGGAAGGACTGCGCCGCCGGGCATGGCAGGACCTGACGTTCGGACTTCTGGATGGATGGTGGCGTTTCGAGGACGACTACCGTCCCGACCATGCGCTCGCGACTCCGGCCGTATGGCGCCGAGCCCTGGGCGATGCAGGGTTCCTCGACATCGAGTTCCCCGGGCTTGCGAACCCCGATACGGACGAACCCCTGGGCTCGAACGTGATCATCGCTCGGGGACCGCGGAACGTGGCGCTCTCCCCGGGCGTGTGGGTCCTGGCGGCCGACGAAACCGGTCGAGCCGCCGAGATGGCCGCCGGGCTGGCCAGGGCGCTCGCCTCCCGGGACCAGACGGTGGTCTTCGCCGGAGACGCCGGAGATGATCCGGCGACGGTCGACGTGACTCGGCGGGAGTCCTGGCGAGCCCTGTTGGAGGGGCTTCCCGCGGATGTCCCGTTGAAGGGTGTGGTGCACCTCGCCGCTCTGGATGGGCACGGGGCGGCAGCTACCACCGAGCAAATGGCCGAGGACGTCGCGCGTGTCGGGTCCAGCGCCCTGGCTCTCGTTCAGGGCCTCATCGACACCGGCGCGACGCCGACCGACGGCGTGTGGTTCGTGACGCGGGGCGCGCAGGTTCTGGAAGAAGACCTTCTGGCGAGAAGCGCGGGGGAACTTGCCGGCTCGACTCTGTGGGGGTTCGGGAAGGTGATGGCCCTCGAAGCGGCGCACCTCCGACCGAGGTTGATCGACCTCGACCCCGGGGCGGCGGGGACCGCGGAGACGGTTTCGAATCTTGCCCGGGAAGTCCTCTTTCCCGATGCCGAGACGCACATCGCCTATCGGGGAGGCTCCCGCCAGGGCGCCCGGCTGGTGCGCCTGGGCGCCGGCCGTGCCCCGCTCGCCTTGCCGGAGGATGCGGATTGGGTTGTCGGGCCCACGGACCCGGCGGCCGGTCTGTCGGCGCTGGGAGCGAAGCCGCGCCCGAAATCCCCGCTGGAGCCCGGCGAGGTCCGGATCTCGGTGGAGGCCGTGGGGCTCAACTTCGCCGACGTGCTCCTCAGCATCGGCGCCGTGCCGTACGACCGGGAGATCGGCCGCGAGATGTACGGCCGCGTGCTGGAGACGGCGCCCGATGTGGAGGTCCTCTCCGCGGGGGATACGGTCGTCGGATTGGGCTTCGGCTCGTACACGCCGGAGATGGTGACGTCGGCGGTCGCGCTGGCTCCCGCCCCCGATGGGTTCTCCGCGCCCGCGCTGGCCACGATGCCCGTCTGCTTCGTGACGGCTGAGCTCGCCTTCGAGATGGCGGGATTGACGGCCGGCGAACGCGTACTGGTCCACGCGGGAACCGGAGGCGTCGGCCTTGCCGCGATCCAGCTTGCGCGCGCCGCGGGCGCCGACGTCTTCGCAACCGCGAGTGTGGCGAAGCAGCCCTGGCTTCGCTCCCTCGGCGTCGACCACGTCTTCGACAGCCGGCAGACCGACTTCGGCGAAGAAATCCTCGATGCCACGGGCGGCGAGGGAGTTCACGTCGTGTTGAACAGCCTCACCGGCGAGGGCTTCATCGAAGCGAGCCTGTCCTGCCTGGGGACGCGAGGCCGCTTTGTCGAAATCGGGAAGCGGGAGATCTGGAGCGAAGAAGAGATGTTGGCGGCACGTCCGGATGTCGCCTACTCCGTGCTGGATCTGGACGGGGTGAAGTTGACCGATCTCGCTCGGGCCGGCGCCTCCCTGGCGCGGGTCATGGGGCGGCTCTCGTCCGGCGAGCTGAGGCCGCTGCCTCACACCGTCTGGCCCCTATCGGAGCTCCAGGCGGCCCTCGACGTCATGCGCGACGCCCGGCACACCGGCAAGAACGTCGTGCGGATGCCTCCTGTCGCACGGGACGGCCTGCGCCCGGACCGGACGTACCTGGTGACGGGCGGGCTGGGAGGGATCGGCTGCGCGGTCGCCCGCTGGCTGGCCGAGAAGGGGGCCGCGACGATCGTCCTGAACGGGCGCCGCGCCCCCGACCCCGACGCGGAAGCGGCGATCCGCGAGCTGCGCGAGGGTGGCGTCGATGTTCGGGTGGAAGTGGCCGACGTAACGGACCCCGCGGCCATCGATCACATGCTAACCCGGATCGACGAGACCCTGCCGCCGCTCGGCGGCGTGGTCCACAGCGTGGGCGTGCTGTCGGACGGCGTCATTGAGAACCAGAACTGGGAACGGTTCGAGGAGGTCCTGTGGCCCAAGGTGCTGGGAGCCTGGCATCTGCACCGGGCCACCATGGCGCTCGACCTCGATCTCTTCATCCTTTTTTCCAGTGTCACCGGCGTCGTGGGAAACCCGGGCCAGACCAACCACGCCGCCGCCAACGCCTTCCTCGACCAGGTTGCCGCCCACCGGCGCGCCCTCGGTCTCCCCGGTCAGGCCATCGCCTGGGGTGCGTGGTCGGGAATCGGGGAAGCGGAAGAGCAGCGGGAGAGGATCGAGAAACAATTGGCGTACACCGGCGCGGGCTGGATCACGCCGCGGCAGGGGATCGAAGCCTTCGACTGGCTGGTCCGGCAGGACGTGACCCAATCCACGGTCACCAGCGTTGACTGGTCGGTCAGCGGAGAGGGGCTCGAATCCCGGCCTCGCTTCCTCGAAGACCTGATCGTCACGAAGAAAGCCAGGCGCGGGACGGGTGAAGCCCCGGCTTCCTCCGACGGCCTGATGTCCCGGCTGCGGGAGGCCCCGGCTGACGACAAGGAGAATCTCCTGTCGGCCTTCATCCAGGAGGAACTGAAGGCCGTGTTGAGACTGCCGTCATCCCCCTCGGCCACAGCGAGCTTCTTCGATCTGGGCATGGACTCGCTGATGGCCGTGGAGTTGCGGAATCGGCTGAACCGCGCGTTTGCCGGGGAGTACGCGGCATCCAACACGGTCGTGTTCGACTACCCCAACTCCGCCGGTCTCGCGGAACACCTGTCGAAGGAGCTCGGCGCCCTGACCGGCGCGGAGCCGGCGACCGAGCCCGTAGCGGAGCCGGTCACGGAAGTGGCGGAGTCGGCCACGGAACCTGTGGCGCCGGCCGTCCGCACGCAGTTCCGCCGCGACGACGACGACATCGCCATCGTCGGCATGGCCTGCCGATTCCCGGGTGCGCCGGATATCGACGCCTTCTGGCGGCAGCTTGAGGAGGGCGAGGACGCGGTCAGCGAGGGCCGTGCGGATCGGGGCTCATGGGAGGGCGTGGTCGGAGATCCGGGGGCCGAGGACCCGCTGCACCGACGGGGTGCTTTCGTCGAGGACATCGACCGGTTCGACTCGCGGTTCTTCCGCATCGCACCCATTGAGGCGCGGACGATGGACCCTCAGCAGCGGATGCTGCTGGAGACCAGTTGGCAGGCTATCGAGGACGCGGGCATCGATCCCGGCCGGCTGGCTGGCAGCCGCACCGGCGTATATGTCGGCGTCGGCGGCAGCGAATACCGGGACCTGTTCGCCTCCCGGGGGCAGCCACTGGACTACGGCGGCACCAACGAGGCGATGACGGTCGGACGGGTCGCCTTCGCCCTGGGCCTCGAAGGGCCGGCGATTCCGCTGGATATGGCCTGTGCATCGTCCCTGGCCGCGGTGCACCAGGCGGTGGCGGGTCTGCAGAGGGACGAAGTCGACATGGCACTTGCGGGCGGTGTCAACGCCATCCTGTCGCCCGGAATCGCCGACTTCCTCGCAGAGTTGGGGGTGTTGTCCCCCAGCGGCCGCTGCCGTGCGTTCGACGCGGCCGCAGACGGCTTCGTCCGCGGCGAGGGATGCGGCATGATCGTCCTCAAGCGGCTGGCCGACGCCCGCGACGACGGTGACCGCATCTGGGGCGTCGTCCACGGTTCCGCGGTGAACCAGAGCGGGCGGAGTGCGGAACTGATGGCCCCCAACGGGCCGACCCAGGAACGGGTCATGGAGGAGGCGCTCGCGCGGGCCGGCGTCGACCCCGGCGAGGTCGACTATCTCGAGGCTCAGGGAGTGGGCAGCGAATTCGGCGACCCCATTGAGCTGAACGCCGTGGCCGCCGTCTACGGCCGGGGTCGCGACGCGGACGATCCTCTCCTCGTCGGTTCGGTCAAGACGAACATCGGCCACCTGGAGTGGGCCGCCGGGATCGCGAGCCTGATCAAGACGGTGTTGGCGATGAACCGCGGTGTGATTCCCGGCAACCTGCACTTCCGGGACCCGAGTCCGCTCCTCGACTGGAAGAGCCTCCCGGTGCGCGTCGCCTCCGGCGCCACGGCGTGGCCGGGCCACTCCGGGAGAGCGCCTCTCGCCGCGGTGAACACCTTCGGGCTTTCGGGTGCGAACGCGCACGTCGTCGTGGGCGGATACGCGAACCCGGCTGCGGACGATGGCACCGTCTGGCCCGCAGGACCCGTTCGCACCGTCGCGGTCACCGGCACGACGGCCCCGGAAGGACTCGGAGAACGGACGACCCGTTTCCTGCCCCTTTCGGGCAAGTCCCCGGACGCCCTGCGGGAGCTGGCTCGACGCTACCTGGACTTCGTTGGGAAACCGGATGGTTCGAGTCTGGCCGATGTGGCATGGACCGCGGGCAGGGGGAGAAGTCACTTCGCCTACCGCGCCGGATTGGTGTTCGACGATCTCGCACAACTTCGGGAGGGGCTTCGGGATGTGGCCGCAGGAAGACGAGGGCCCGCTGACCCGGAACCGCTGGAAGCGCCCCGGACCGCCTTCCTGTACACCGGCGGGTCCCGTAGCTGGGCGGGCATGGGACAGGCCCTGTACGAGACGGAACCGGTCGTGCGCGAGGTGCTCGACACCTGCGAAGAAGTGTGGCGGGGAGAGCGTGGCGCCTCGCTACTGGAGGTGCTGTTCGGGAAGGACGGAGCGAAGGACGATGTCGGCGACGCCGGCGAGGCAACGTCGGTCGGGGCCTCGATCTACGCGCTCCAGTGCGGTCTCACGGCGCTTTGGAGGAGTGTCGGGATAAGCCCGACCCCCGTAGTCGGATGCGGCGTCGGCGAACTCGCGGCGGCGCAGGCCGCCGGCGTGTGGGGTCTGGAGGAAGGGTTGCGGCTCTGGGCGGAGTGGGGAGGACGCGAGGCTCCGCGGGACATCTCGCTCGCCGCGCCCGCCGTGACCCTGGTGAGTGGCGCGACGGGGGTGGCGGTTGGGTCCGGCGACGCGCGCGACGTGACGTATTGGCAGCGGTCGGTGCGCGAGCTGCCGGCCATTGACCGCTGCCTCCGGACGCTGGCGGAGATGGAGGTGCCGGTCGTGGTGGAGATCGGCCCGGAAAGCGTGCTGGCGCCGATGCCGATGGTCACGCAGAGCCCGGGGGAGGGCACCGCACCCGTCTTGCTTTCCAGCCTGAGCGCCGTGCAGCCTGCGGACGGCTTCGTGGCGGCGGTGGCCGGGGCGTACGAGGCGGGGCTCGAGATCTCCTTCGAGGGACTGTTTGCCGGCGAGGCTCGGTCGCGCGTGCCGCTGCCCGGCTATCCCTTCCAGCGCCGCCGCCACTGGCTCGAGGCCGTGGCTTGAGCGTCGGCGCGGCGGGCGACGCACCCGGCCTGCGCTTCCAGCCCGACGAACCGGCTCCGGCGAAGCTGGCTATCGGCCTGGGCATCCAGCTCGCCGCGCTCAACATCGCGGGCGTGATGCTGATCCCCATGGTCGTGATGCGGGCGGCGAGCGTGCCCGATGCCTACCTCTCCTGGGCCGTGCTTGCCTCGGTCGCCGTCAGCGGAGCGACGACGATCCTGCAGGCCTGCCGCGTGCGCCGCTTCGGCGCGGGGCATGTGCTGGTAATGGGAGGTTCCGGGGCCTTCATACCCGTCTGCATCATGGCCCTCGCGGAGAGCGGCCCTGCGTTGCTCGCGACGCTGGTCGTCATCTCGGCGCTCGTGCCGCTGTTGCTGTCGTGGCGGCTGTCGCTCTTCCAGCGCATCCTGACGCCCCCCGTATCGGGAACCGTGATCATGCTGATCCCGGTGACCGTATCGCCGTACGTATCCGGACTCCTGGAGGGGGCGTCGGCCGGAGCCCCGGCCGCGGCCGGCGTGCCACTGAGCTTCTTCGCGACCGTCCTCCTGATCGCCGCCATCGCGCTGCGGGGGACCGGAACTCTGCGCCTGTGGGCCCCGGTGATCGGCGTGATCGGCGGTACCGCGCTCGCGGGCTACCATGGACTGTACGATCTGGAACGCGTCGCGGGCGCCACCTAGGTCGCGCCGCCGGATCCCCGCCTGCCGGGCTTCGATCTCCGGTTCGGGCCGGCGTTCTGGACCCTTCTCCCCTCTTTCCTTCTGGTAGCCGTGATCGCCGCCGTGCGCACGCTGAGCAGCGCGGTTGCAATCCAGCGCGTCTCGTGGCGCCGCAAGAGCCGCGCGGTCGATTTCCAGGCCGTGCAGGGGGCCGTGGCCGCGGACGGAGTGGGGAACCTGGTCGCCGGGGTCTTCGGTACGGTTCCCGGCACGGCCACCACGGCCAGCATATCGCTTACCGAACTCACGGGTGTCGCGGCGCGCGGCGTCGGGATCGTGGCCGGAGCCACCTTCATCGCGCTCGCGTTCCTCCCCAAGGCGTTCGCGGCAGTGCTCGCCATTCCGGACCCCGTATTCGCCGGCTACCTGGCCGTCGTTCTGGCGATGCTGTTCACGATAGGCATGAGGATCGTCGTGCAGGGCGGCGTCGACTACCGCAGTGGCATCGTGGTCGGAATCGCCTTCCTGACAGGGACGAGCTTCCAGTACGGCCTGGTGTTCCCGGACCTGGTCTCGTCGTTCGCGGGCGGCCTGCTCGCCAACGGGATGAACGCCGGTGGCCTCACGGCGATCCTGCTCACACTGTTCCTTCGTCTCACCGCGCCGCGCCGCGCCCGCATCGAGGCTCACCTCAGCGTCTCGGGGCTGCCTGCGATCAGGGAGTTTATCACGGCTTTCGGAGCGAAGGTCGACCTGGACCGTACCGCGGTGGATCGATTGGAGGCGGCGGCGGAGGAGGCTCTACTGGCCCTCGGTCTCCCCGACGACTCGGCGAACGGACTCGACGCCCGGCGCCTCCTCCTCACCGCCTGGCGCGAGAAGGGCGACGTAACGCTCGAGTTCGTGGCCGCTCCGATGGGCGAGAACCTCCAGGACCGCCTCGCGCTGATGGGTGGAGAAGCGGGGGAGGCCTCATTCGAAAACGAAGTTTCCCTGCGTCTCCTGCGTCATCTCACTTCGTCGGTGCGCCATCGGCAGTATCACGACACGGACATCGTGACAGTGCGGGTGGGGACCGCCGTCACGGCCCGCCGACCGTCATAGCCGACCGTCATAGGAGGCTGCGGGCCTCGAGAAAGCGCCGCAGCGCGGCGACGCACTCCGCCGGCTGTTCCAACTGGAGCAGGTGCGTGGTGTCCGGCAGGAAATCGTATTCGACCGTCTCTATGTGGCTCAGGTTGAAGGACGGCATGTACGAGAAAGCCAGCGTGGGATCCGAACCGACGACCTTGGTCGGGCATGGTAGCCGGCCCATGTCCACGAGGAACGCGAACGTGCGCGTGTACGCCAGGATCTGCGCCTCGTATTCGCGCGGACAGCGAAGTTCGTAGCCGGTGCCATCGGGAGACTCGCGGAGTACCGTCCGGGCCATCAGTTCCGCCGCCCCCGGGACCGCCCGGGTCAGCAGCAGGTGGCGGATGAGTTCGGCGAAGTCCTCCTGATCGCCGAAGCGGTCCGTTCGGCGCCGAATCGTCGCGGCCAGTTTCTCGGACAGTTCTTCGTACTCGACGTCACCCATCTTCGGTCTGAACATCGGAGGATCGAAGAGAATCCACGCCGATAACTCGCCCGTGCGCCCGGTCCCGAGCGACGGCGAAAGGAGCGCCGTCAGGGCCGCGAGGGAATGGAATACGCCGATCGTCCGGGCCCGGCCGTATTGATCCTCAAGGGCTTCAACGACCCGTTCCTGATCCAGGACCAGGTTGGGAACGTTGTGCCCGGAAGCTGACCCCACCGCGTTCCATCCGTGGTTCCGGATGTCGTAGAGGAAGAGGTCGAAATCGTCCTGGAGCAGCGACCAGAAAGGATAGTAGAGGTCGATCGCCAAGCCGCTGCCGTGACTCAGCAGCAGCCGTGGCCCACCCGGATTCCCGTGCCTGCGCAGCTTGGTGACGCTCCCGTCATCGTGACGAACGTCGCATACGGAACGAGGTTCCGGCACCTCCCAGATCGCCTTCGTGGTCATGGCGCGCGTGCAGCAGTCAAACCGACCAAGAGCCGGTCCCCCCGGACCTATGCCGGGGGGGGCGGCTCAAGTCGGAATCGGAGTCATCAGCCTCGGCGCCGAGCGCCGTGCCGAGCGTTCATTTTGCGGCGGAGTTCAGGTAGTCTGCCAGCTTCCGCAGCGATCCAAGGCACTCCGTGGGGACGGAGACGCCGAAGTCCTCCTCGACGACTTTCTTGAAGGCCATGGCAGCCATCGACGAGACGCCGATGTCCGGGAGGGTCGCGTCGAAGTTGGGCTCGCGGTCCAGGTCGAGATGTTCGGCGACGAGCTCCCGCAGGCGACCTTCGGCGGCCATTGATGTGTCCTTTCCGGGGGGTGGCGTGTGGTATCGGGCCCTTGACCAGAATACCGGGAGTACTGTCCGACGGCGGGAAACTCTGATAGGGGTAGCGAGACGTCAAGCCTTTCAGGTCGACGGCGTCCCGCCGACTACGAGGCTCCGCTGCCCGTGTGCCTCCGGATCGTTCGGCGGTCGCGGTCGCTGAAGTAGGCACACTGCGAAATCACGTCGCCGTGTTGCGCCCCGGCTTCGGCGATCTCGATATGCTGGCGCGTGACCGGCTTGTACGGGAAGGGTCCCTTCCCGTACTGCTCGGAGGGGAATTCAAGGCACTGTGCCCGGTTCAGGTCGTAGCGCGAAGTCGCATCGACGAAACGCATCACGTAGGCCGCACGCTGGGCCAACTCACCTTCGCCGAGCAGGACGCTGCGATGGATGACGCTCTTGTTGAACAGGAATGCGTCGCCCGGTTCGAAGTCGTCCTCCACGGCCTGCACGTCGAGAAGTTCCTTCATGGCGGGGGAGTTGAGGATCCCCCCTCGGAGACCGAAGTAATCGTCCACGCCCGTCCTCTTCCCGGCCCGTTCCCGGGCCTTGAGCGCCTCGACGACCGCGAGATCCGCCGGGTAGACGAAGTCGCCCGGCAGAATATGCTGGGGAATGTAGGCCATGCCGCCCCGCTGTCCGTTCGTATCGATGGGATGAAGCGGCACCCAGAGCGTGCACGCGAACTCCTCGGCGAATTGGTAGCCGAAGCTCTGCACGCCGACATGCCACGGGAATCCCTTGTTTACGTTCTTCTTGATCTCGAAGGACAACTCGAACGTGAGAAAGAGGTCACGCCCGGTCAGGTCCGTCAGGGCCCGCCGGAAATATGGGCGTTCCAGTAGCTCGAAGATGTCCGCCTTGTCGGCGGCAAAATCGTATTGCGTCCGGCTGAACACCGATTCGGACGCGACGCGGTCCGTGGTTCCTCGGTTGAATTGAACTTCCATTCCCCGGTTCAATTCGACATCCACGCGATCGAGCAGCGTGCTGACCACGTCGGCGTTGAGGAATCCCTTCAGCTTGACGAAACCGTCGCGCGAGAAGTGCTCCACCTGCTCGCGCGCGACGCTGAATTCGGTGTCGAACGGATGGGCCATGGTTCTTCTCCGGCCAGGGTGCTGCGGGCGATGGCTATCGGCTTCGAGTAGCGGTAGTTGGCAGAGTATCTCCCGTACCGGGGGAGGGCAACCGACCCTCCTCGTCTTCGGCCGGCTGTCGCCCGAGGATCAAATCGAAGGCGTCGACAGGGACGACGAGCCGGGTGTCCAACACGTCGGCGAGCGCCGATGGCGTCAGGTCGCGTTCGGAGCGGGCCTCGAAGGCGATGCCGGGAACCTCCAGCACGCGCACTCGCCGCCCGGACACGTGGAAGATCTGGTTGCGGGCCGGGCAGTCGGCCTCGGCCAGCCACGCCGCGAGAGCGGAGACATGCTCGGGTCCGAAGGGGTCGTACCCGGTCTCGTCCGGCTCGCCCAGCTGATCGGCCCCCGTCATGCCCGCCACCATGCGCGTCCGCGCCGAGGGCGAGATCACGTTCGAGCGGACGCCGTACGGGGCTCCCTCGATGGACAGGACCTTGGAGAGGCCGATGACACCCATCTTCGCGGCCCCGTAGTTCGCCTGCCCGAAGTTGCCGCAGAGTCCGGAAGAAGAGGTCGTGTGGATGACGGAGGCGGCGCGGGGGCGGCCGGCCTTCGCCTCGGCGCGCCACCAGGCGAGCGCGTGGCGGCTCGGAGCGGCGTGGCCCTTGAGGTGGACGGCGACGACCGCGTCCCACTCGTCCTCGGACATGTTGAACAGGGCCCGGTCCCGAAGGATGCCGGCGTTGTTCACCAGGATG
This sequence comes from Candidatus Palauibacter polyketidifaciens, assembly GCF_947581785.1. NCBI lineage: Bacteria > Pseudomonadati > Gemmatimonadota > Gemmatimonadia > Candidatus Palauibacterales > Candidatus Palauibacteraceae > Candidatus Palauibacter > Candidatus Palauibacter polyketidifaciens. Next base: position 21,413 of record NZ_CANPVO010000002.1, read on the forward strand.
TCGAGCCCGCCGAACGATTCGACCGCCAGGGCGATGAGGTCGTGGGCGGCGGTCCAGTCGGAGACGTCGTGACGGCTGGCCACGGCCCGGCCGCCGCCGGCCCGGATCTCGTCGCAGACGGATTCGGCCGGGCCGGCATCGGCGCCGTCGCCGCCGACGCCCGTGCCGAGGTCGTTGACGACGACGCTCGCCCCGCCGGCCGCCAGGGCGAGCGCGTGGGCCCGGCCGATGCCGCGGCCGGCGCCCGTCACAATCGCCACGCGTCCGGCCAGGCGGCTCACGCCCGGATGCCCTCGTCCGCGGTCCGCCGGGTCAGCCGTCGATCCGCCGGCAGGCGGCCGCGAGGCGGCGGATGCCCTCCGCCATCTCGTCCTCCGCGATTAGGAGCGACGGCCCGATCCGGATCACGTGCCCGTTCAGCCCGCCGCGGCCGATGAGCAGGCGCTCCTCGCGCGCCGCCTCGAGCAGCGCGCCGGCCCGCTCGCCGTCCGGCGCTCTCCCGGCACGGTCCTCGACCATCTCGATGCCCTGCATCAGCCCCATGCCGCGCACCTCGCCGATCCAGTCGTGCGCGCTCTTCAGCGTCTCCAGCCCGGCGCGAAGCTGCGCCCCCCGCTCGGCGGCGCGGGCGGGCGCGTTCTCGCTCTTCATCACGCCCAGCGTCGCGCCCATCGCCGCCATCGAGATCGAGTTGCCCCCGTACGTCGAGATCGACGGCCCCTGCCACGCCTCGGCGATCTCGGGCCGCGTGACGGTCGCCCCCACGGGGAATCCGTTCGCGATCCCCTTCGCCATCACCATGATGTCCGGCTCGACGCCCCAGTGCTCGATTCCGAACCAACGGTCCCCGGTCCGGCCGAACCCGGCCTGCACCTCGTCGATGATGAACAGGCCGCCGTAGCTCCGGATCACCTCGGCCGCCCTTCGAAAATACTTGGGAGGCGGCACGATGACGCCGGCCACGCCCTGGATCGTCTCGGCGAAGAAGGCGGCCGGCTTCCCGCCCGTCGTCGTCTCGATGACCTCCACGAGGTCGTCGATGAAGAAGTCCGTCGCCTCGGGACCCGCTCCGACCGGAGACCGGTAGAGGTACGGCGACCGCGCGTGGACGATCCCGTCGACGCCCCCGCCGGGGAGACGCCAGGCGCCCTGCGCCGTCATGTGGCTCGTGAGCGTGCTCCTGCCGGAGTAGGAGAGCCGCAGCGCGACGATCTCGTGACGACCCGTGTACAGGCGCGCCGTCGCGACCGCGGACTCCACCGCCTCCGTGCCGCTGTTCGTGAAACATGTCGTCCGGAGGGCGCCCGGCGTGATCTCCGCCAGCGAGCGCGCGGCTTCGATCTGGCCTTCCGTCACGTAGAGCGCCGAGGTGTGTCCGAGCCGCTCCATCTGTGCGCGCGCCGCCGCCACGACGGTCGGGTTGCAGTGGCCGACCGACGTCGTGAGGATGCCCGCGAACAGGTCCAGGTACTCATCGCCGTCCACGTCACGGACCCAGACGCCCTCTCCTTCGGCGAGGGCCAGCGGGTCGCCGTAGTAGGGACGGACCCAGGGGTACAGGAAGTCGCTCTGGGCCGCGGTCAGCGCCCGCGTTCGGGATTCCGCCACGGGCGCGGCGCCGGCGGCGTGCGCCGAGGATGTCTGCGGGGCGGTCTGTACGTTGCTCACGAGTGTCTCCTGACGGTAGGCGTCAATCCCAGCGGTAGAAGCCTCGTCCGCTCTTCCGGCCCAGGCGGCCCGCCGCCACCATCCGCTCGAGCAGAGCCGGGGGTTCGAACACCGGCGACCCCAGCGCCTCGTGCAGGTAGCGGGCGATGTCGAGCCGGACGTCGAGCCCGACGAGATCTCCAAGTTTCAGCGGTCCCATGGGGTGGCGGTAGCCGAGCATCATGGCGGTGTCGATGTCCTCCGGGCTCGCCACGCCCTCCTCCACCATGCGGATCGCCTCCAACCCGAGGGCAAGCCCGAGCCGCGACGAGGCGAACCCGGGCGAGTCGGCGATGACGACCGGCGTCTTCCCGAGGCGTTCGGCGACCTCGCGGGCCCTCGCCACGGTTTCGTCGGACGTCTCCGCCCCGCGCACGATCTCGACGAGCGCCATGATGTGGACGGGGTTGAAGAAGTGCATCCCAACCACGCGGCCGGGCGACGGAAGTCCCTCCGCGAGCGCGGTGATGGACAGGGAAGAAGTGTTCGTGGCGAGCAGGGCGCCGGCGGCGGCCGCCTCCCCGCACCGGGCGAGGACCTTCTGCTTGAGATCCAGCCTCTCGGGCACGGCTTCGATCGCGATCCCGACCCCGTCGGCCGCCTCGCCCAGGTAGCGGCTGTACGACAACCCCCCGAGCGCGCGCTCGCGCTCTTCGGGCGTGACCTTCCCGCGCTGGATCCCCTTGCGGAGGTTGGCCTCGATGCGCTCGCGCGCCGTCTCCAGCACGTCGGGCATGACGTCGAACAGACGGGTGTCGTAGCCGGCCATCGCCGCGACCTGGGCGATTCCGTGCCCCATCGTGCCGGCCCCGAGCACGGCCAGCGCCGGACGGGCCGTCATTCGATCCAGTCCTCCGGGTTCATCTCCGGTTCGGGGCGGAGCGAGTACCGGCGCACGACCTCGATGGCCTCGAAGCCGAGGTCGTCGGCGAGCGCGTTCGCGATCAGGTTGTCCGCTCCGGTGAAGAGGCGCACCTCGTGGATGTCCCAATCCGCCGCCCACTCGAAGGCGGCGCGCAGCAGGCGCCCCAGGTTCCCCTTGCGCCGCTCCTCCCGTCTCACGAACGGGGTCTGGATGCGCACGTAGCGGGGCGGGTCGAACAGAGGCTCGTTCTCTTCCACGAAGCAGACGAGCATGCCGTCGAGCCCGCCGTCTTCCGCCTCCAGGACGAAGACGACGCTCGTGGCCTCTTCGATGTGACGGCGGAACATGCCCGCGCGCGTCTCGATGGCGTCCGTGCGGAGCCGCCGGTAGGCGGGATTGAGGGCATGAATGCGCATGTACCGGGTCCACATGGCGACGAGTTCATCGATGTCGCCGACCCGAGCCTGTCGAACCGTGGCGGTCTCAGACACGCGTACCCGCCTCCGTCGTTGCAGGGTGTTCGACCTCGCCGCTCCTCCCGAACCGTGGCGGCCGCTTCTCGACGAACGCCCGGACGCCCTCGAGCGCGTCCGCGGACTCGAAGCAGGCCTTCTGCGCGGCCGTCTCGTAGTCGAGCATCTCCTCGAACGTGGACGAGAGGGAGCGCTGCACCGCCTGCTTCGCGAGCCGGAGGGGCAGCGTCGGCTTGCGCGCCAGCCTGCGCGCCCAGTCGCGGGCCAGCGGCATGAGTTCGTCCGCGGGGACCACGCGGTTCACGAGGCCGATTCGCTCGCACTCGGCGGCCGGAACCATCTCCGCGAAGAAGAAAAGCTCCGCGGCGCGTGCCGGACCCACGAGGCGGGGCACGGCGTAGGTCCCGCCCCAATCCGGGTGGAGGCCGATGCGGTTGAAGGTCTGGCCGATCGACGACGTCTCGGAGGCGAGCCGGAGGTCGCAGGCGAGGGCGAGGTTCGCTCCGCCGCCCGCCGCGGGCCCGTTCACCGCGGCGATCACGGGCTTCGGCATCTCCCGTATCGCCGCCGCGACCCGGCGTCCCGCTTCGACGAGCGCGACGGCCTCGTCGACGGCCTGCGTCTCGATGAGCCGGGTGAGGTACTTGACGTCGGCGCCGGCGCAGAATGCCCGCCCGGTCCCGGTGATGATGACCGCGCGCACTCCGTCGTCCGCGCCGAGCGTCTCGATCCCGCGGGCGATCTCGCTCCGCATCTTCCCGATGAAGGCGTTGAGCTTGTCCGGCCGGTTGAGCGTGAGGGTGCCTACGCCGTCCTCGGTCTCGATCAGGACGTGTGCCGCGCTCATGCCGAACCCGCCCGCTTCATGCCGTCTCCGCGTCGCGGTGCACGAGAAGGGCGATCCCCTGGCCGACACCGATACACATCGTGACGAGCCCATGGGACGCGTCCCGCCGACGCATCTCGTGGACGAGCGTCGTGAGGATCCTGGCGCCGGAGCAGCCGAGGGGATGGCCGAGCGCGATCGCACCCCCGTTCACGTTCACGCGGTCCGGATCGAGGCCGAGTTCGGCAATGCAGGGCAGCGCCTGCGCCGCGAACGCCTCGTTGAGTTCAACCAGGTCGAGGTCATCGACCGTAAGTCCATCTCTATGAAGAGCTTTACGGGTTGCCGGAACCGGTCCGATGCCCATCCGATGCGGCTCCACACCGGCGACGGCGGAGGCCCCCACTGTCGCCAGCGGCTCAACGCCAAGCTCGTTCGCGGCGCCGCGGCTGGCGATGAGGACGGCGGCCGCTCCGTCGTTGATGCCCGACGCGTTTCCCGCCGTCACGGTGCCGTCGGCCCGGAAGGCGGCGCGCAGGCGGGCGAGTTGCTCCGGGGTCGTGCCGGGACGGGGGTGCTCATCGCCCCCCACCCGCAGCGTGTCGCCCTTCCGCTGTGGAACCTCCACCGGCACGATCTCGCCCGCGAACCGGTCCGCCTCGATCGCGGCGGCGGCGCGGCGCTGGCTCTCCGCCGCGAAGGCATCCTGCTCCCCGCGTCCAACGCCGTGATCCTCCGCAACGACCTCCGCGGTCTCGGCGAGCGGGATCGTCCACCGCTCGGGCATGGCGGGGTTCGCGAAGCGCCATCCGACAGTGGTGTCCGCAATCTTCGGTGGCACCCGCGAGAAGGCCCGGTCCGTCTTGAGCATGACCCACGGCGCCCGCGACATGCTCTCGACGCCGCCCGCGATGAACACGTCGCCCTCGCCGGCCCGGATCGCGTGCGCCGCGGTGACGACCGCCTGCAGTCCCGACCCGCAGAGCCGGTTCACGGTCTGGCCCGCGACCTCGACCGGGAGTCCGGCCAGGAGTCCGGCCATCCGGGCGACGTTGCGATTGTCCTCGCCGGCCTGGTTCGTACAGCCGGCGATCACGTCCTCGACGCGGTCGGCCGGGACGCCGGTCCGCTCCACGAGGGCGCGGATCGCGTGCGCCAGGAGGTCGTCGGCCCGAATCGACGAGAGCGCGCCGCCCGCGCGCCCCACAGGCGTGCGGACGGCGTCAATGATGACCGGCGTGCGATCCGCGTCCCTCATCGCTGCTTCCGTACCCGCCGTCCCGGTCCTAGCGGCCGGCGAACTCGGGGGCGCGCCGCTCGACGTAGGCCGCCAGGCCCTCGCGCGCGTCGTCTCCCTGGAAGAGGAGTTGCTGCAGTTCGCGTTCGATCGCGAGGCCCTCGGAGAAGGGCACCTCGACCCCGCTGCACACCGACCGCTTGATGCGGCCCACCGCGCGCGACGCCTTGTGAGGCGGGGTGAACTGCCGGGCATACTCCATCACCTGCGCGTGGAAGGCCTCGTCATCCCCCTCGAACACCTTGTTCACGAGCCCCAGTTCCAGCGCTTCATCGAACCCGAACGTGCGGCCCTCCGCCATCAGCTCGATGGCCTTCGGCTTCCCGAGCAGCCGGCCGAGCCGCTGCGTCCCGCCCGTCCCCGGGAGGACGCCGAGGTTCACCTCCGGCAGCCCGATCTTCCCCGCGTCCCCGCGGGCGATCCGGATGTCGCAGGCGAGCGCGATCTCGAGTCCGCCGCCGACCGTGTGCCCGTTCAGGGCGCCGATCACGAGCTTCGGCGTGTGCTCGAGCCGCGTCAGCGTCTCGTTCGCGTGGAGGCAGAAGAAGTACTTGAAGTACGGGTCCGAGGTCTGGAGCATCTTGATGTTCGCCCCTGCGGAGAAGAACCTGTCTCCCGCGCCCCGAATGACGATGACGTGGACGTTCTCGTCGAACCGCGCGCGCAGGATCGCGTCGTCCAGGTCGCGCATCATTTCGTACGTGTATGTGTTCGCGGGCGGGTCGTCGATCGTGAAGACCGCGACGCCGTCCTCGGCCGCATATCGAATCAGCGTGTCAGCCATGAATCCCTTCCTCTTGAAAACCGTTCTGAAGATGATGCCTGAAGACTGCGAGAGGCCGTCCCGCGGGCGTTCCGCGACCCGGGGCTGTCCCCGGCGTCCCGTGGAGGGGCAAACTATCCCCGCTCCCACCGGACGGACAGTGAGTTTTGGCGCCACGGCTTCCGCCATCGGAAGCGCAACGCGGGGATCGTCCGGAGTGTCGTGAGCACAGCATCCGCGCGGCGGTCCGCGCCGCGTCTCGCGCCCCCGGCCGACCCGGTCCGGGCATGGGTCCGAATAGGGAGGAGTTCGGCTTGAAGCACGGGATGACCGCCGCAACCGCATGCTGAGACGCGCCGGGCTCGGCGTCCTGTTCGGGACGGTGATGGTGGACATGATGGGCTTCGGCATCGTCCTCCCGCTGCTCCCCTTCTACGCCGAGGAAATGGGCGCCTCGCCGCGCTGGGTCACCCTCATCATCGCTTCTTTCTCCATCACGCAACTCCTGTCGGCGCCGATCTGGGGCCGCTTCTCCGACCGGGTGGGGCGCCGGCGCCTCCTCCTCATCGGGCTCTTCGCCTCGGCGCTCTCCTACCTCCTGTTCGCCCTCGCCGACAATCTCTGGGTTCTTCTGCTCTCCCGCGCGACGGCAGGCGCCGCCGGCGGCACCGTCGGGATCGCCCAGGCCTACGTCGCCGACTCCACGGAGGGAGAGGAGAGGGCCAAGGGGCTTGGGCTCATCGGAGCGGCTTCGGGCCTCGGCATCATGCTCGGACCGGCTATCGGAGGGGCCTTCAGCAGCTTCGGGCTGGGAGTGCCGGGCTACGTCGCCGCCGGCCTGTGTCTGCTCAACCTGATGGCGGCGATGGTGCTGCTGCCGGAGTCGCGGCACTTCCGCTCCGGCCGAGCCGACGCCTCGAAGGGAGAGGCCGCAACGGTGTGGCTCTGGCTCCGGTCGCTCAACCGCTTCCCGCTGCGCGTGCTCCTCGTCGTGTATTTTCTGACGCTCGCCTGCTTCACGTCGATGACATCGGTTCTCGCACTCTACGCGGAGCGCGTGTTCGCGATGACGGCGGCGGACATGGGCCTCGTCTTCACGCTCGCGGGCGGCTGCACCGTGATCGTGCGCGGCGGTCTCGTCGGGCGGATCGTGAAGCGGTTCGGCGAGCCGCGCACCATGCGCGCCGGTTGCGCGCTCCTCGCCCTCGGCGTGGGGGCCATCCCCTTCATCGAAGAGGGCTGGCAGCTGTGGGTGCTCGTCCCGACATGGGCGTCGGCGACGGGGCTTATCTTCCCGGCCCTCCACGCCCTGATCTCGCGGGCGACGGACGAACACTCGCAGGGCTCGGTGTTCGGCGGCAGCCAGGTCGCCGGTGGAGCGGGCCGGGTCCTGGCGCCGCTCGCGGCGGGTCATCTGTTCGAGCTGTATTCGATCGAGAGCCCGTTCCTGGTCGGGGCCTCGGCATCCGCCGTCGCGCTCTGGCTGGCGCTCCGGATCCCCGCGCCGCGCGATCACAAGGCGGAGGAAGAACTCGATCCCACCGACCGCTGGACGGGCCCGGTCGCCGCGCACGAGCCCCGCGACCAGCCGGACGCCCGGTCGCCGTGATCCCGCGGTCGCCGTGAATCCGCAGCCGCCCCGCGTCGCCGGCGAAGTAGGGGAGACGGACCGCTTCGCCGAGCAGGCACAGTTCGTGTCGCTGCGGTGGGGCGAGGTGTCGGCGCTGCTCGTCCGCCCTCCGGACGCGCGGGCGATGCTTGCCTTCGCGCACGGGGCCGGGGCGGGAATCGAGCATCCGTTCATGTCGGACATGGCGCAGCGGCTGGCGGGGCGGGGGATCGCGACCTTCCGCTACCACTTCCCCTACATGGAGGCGCGGGCGCTCTCCGGCCGCCGCCGGCCTCCCGACCGTCCGCCGGTCCTCGTGGAAACGGTGCGAACCGCCGTTGCGAAGGCGGGCGCCCTGGCGGGCGGGCTGCCGCTGTTCGCGGGCGGCAAGTCGATGGGCGGCCGCATGACGTCGGCTGCCGCCGCCGAGGCGCCGCTCCCCGGCGTCGCCGGCCTCATCTTCTTCGGTTTCCCGCTGCACGCGCCCGGGCGCCCGGAGCGCGCCGCCGAGCGGGCGGCTCACCTGAGCGGGGTCACCGTCCCGATGCTCTTCCTGCAGGGGACCCGCGACGCCCTCGCCCACCTCGATCTCATCGAGGAGACGTGCGCCTCGCTCGGGCCGCTCGCCACGCTCCACAGACTGGAGGGCGCCGACCACTCCTTCCGCGTCCTCAAGCGCAGCGGCCGCACGAACGAGGAGGTCGCCGATGAGATCACCGCACGTGTAGCCGCCTGGACCGACAGATGACGGGCGGAGGGCAACCATCGATCGAAGGAGCGGCGAGCATGCGCAAGGTGATGCTGGTCACTGGAGCTTCGGCCGGGATCGGCCGGGAGGCGGCCATCCTGCTGGCTCGCGAGGGCCACGCGGTGTACGCGGGCGCCCGCCGGCTGGACCGCATGCAGGAGTTGGTTGCACACGGGATCTTCCCCATCGAGATGGACGTCACGGAGGAGGACGACAACGAGCGGGCCGTGAGCCGGATCCTCGAGAACGAGGGCCGCATCGACGTCCTCATCAACAACGCGGGGTTCGGCCTCTACGGGCCCGTCGAGGAAATCCCGCTCGAAGACGCACGGTACCAGTTCGAGGTGAACCTGTTCGGCCTCGCCCACCTCACCCGGCTCGTCCTGCCGCACATGCGGGCGCAGCGCTCGGGCCGGATCGTCAACGTCTCGTCCGTGGTGGGGAAGATCTTCGTGCCTCTCGGGGCCTGGTACGTCGCCACCAAGCACGCGCTTGAGGGGTGGTCGGACTGCCTCCGGCTCGAGACCGCGCCGTTCAACATCCCGGTCGTCCTCGTCGAACCCGGCGCGATCCGGACGGAGTTCTTCGACGTGACCAGGGGACGGTTGAAGGAGTACTACGACGACACCGCATACAAGACGCAGTTCGAACCGTTCCTCAGGATGTTCGAAGATCCGAAAGCCAGGGACCGGAGCACGGAGGCCCACGTACTCGGCGAAGTGCTGGTGGAGGCCGCCACGATCCCCAGGCCTCGCCGCAGATACGTCAAGGGCCACATGGCGCGGCCCGCGCTCTTCATCAGGAAGTGGCTCGGCGACGGCGTCTACGAATTCCTGCTGCGCCGGGCGTTCCGATGACCGCGCGGGCGTGGCGACCGGTGGCGTTCGCGGCCGTGGTGGCGGCGTGCGGCGGACCCGCGCCGCCGGACGGTGCGTTCCTCACCCGAGCGGAGCGCACGGCGTACCGCGAGACGAGTTCGTACGCCGATGTCGTAGATTTTATGCAGCGCGCGGCGGCGAGCGATGCATCCGTTCACTACACGACGTACGGATACACGAACGAGGGGCGGGCGCTTCCCCTGGCGGTGGTGGGCGATGTCGAAGGTCCGGATCCGGCGTCGGTCCGGGCTTCCGGGAAGACGGTCGTCTACCTGCAGGGCAACATCCACGCCGGGGAGGTCTGCGGGAAGGAGGCGCTCCAGATGCTGCTGCGCGACCTCCTGGCCGGCCGCCACGGCGGATGGCGGGAGTCGATGGTCCTCCTCATCGCCCCCATCTACAACGCGGACGGCAACGAACGGGTGAGCCTCGTGAACCGCGGCCGGCAGTACGGCCCGGTCGGGGGAATGGGCCAGCGGCCGAACGCCCAGGGTTATGACCTGAACCGCGATCACATGAAGCTCGACTCGCCCGAGGCGCGGTCGGTGGCGCGGCTGTTCAGCGAGTACGATCCGCACGTCGCCGTCGACCTGCACACGACGAACGGGACGCGGCACGCTTACCATCTCACCTACTCGCCGCCGCTCCACCCGAACACGCCGGCGGAGATCGACGACTTCCTCCGGGAGGGGCTCTTCCCCCACGTGACGGGGGAGATCCGGGAGCAGTACGGCTGGGAGTACTACTACTACGGGAACGCGTCGACGCGAGGAGGGGACGCGCCCGGCTGGTACACCTTCGACCACCGTCCGCGCTTCAACAACAACTACCTCGGGCTGCGCAACCGGATCGCGATCCTGAGCGAGGCCTACTCCTACGCGACGTTCGAGGAGCGCGTGCTCGCGACGCTCCATTTCGTCGAGGAGATCCTCGATTACGTCCATGAGCACGCGGCCGAGGTCCGGCGCATCGTCGCCGATGCCGATGCCGCCGGCGTGACGGGCGATTCGCTCGCACTGCGCGCCGCTCCCGAGCGATCGGCCGCGCCCGTCGACATCCTGATGGGCGCCACGACCGAGGAAGCGCACCCCCTCACCGGCCGCCCGCTCCTCCTGCGCGCGGACACCCAGTACGTCGAGACGATGTACGAGTACGGGACATTCGCGCCGACGCTGCGGGGGCGCGTGCCCGCGGCCTACCTGATCCCGGCGGATCTGCCGGACGTTCTCACCCGGCTCGCGGCACACGGGATCGCGCTCGAGCCCGCCGGGTCGGCGCCCTTCGATGTGGAGGCGTTCCGCATCGACTCGGTGCGCACCGCCGAGCGGCCGTTCCAGGGACGCAACGAGCAGACGCTGTTCGGCCTCTACGAGACGGACCGGGTTCCGCCGGCCCCCGGGGACATGCTGGCGCGGACCGACCAGCCGCTCGGACGCCTCCTGTTCAGCCTGCTCGAGCCGCAGTCGGACGACGGCTTCGCGAACTGGGGGTTCCTCGCAGACCGGCTGCGCCCCGGCGAGGCGTATCCCATCCTGCGCGTCCCGGGAAACTGAACCGGGGCGTCGATCGTGCAGCCCATCATCGAAAGGACGTAGCGTGCAAACCGTTCAGGGATTCGGCGGGTTTTTCTTTCGGGCGAAGGATCCGGCAGGACTCACGAAATGGTATGAGGATCACCTCGGCATCAATCCCGCTCCGACGAACATGGAGATGGAGCCGTGGGTGACGGAGTCCGGGGTCACGGTGTTCGCACCCTTCGCCGCCGACACGGACTATTTCGCGGCCGAGAAGACGTTCATGCTGAACTTCCGCGTGGCCGACCTCGACGCGATGATCGCGCAACTGAAGGCCGCGGACATCGAGGTCAGCCACGAGAGCGAGATGGAGGGCGTCGGCCGCTTCGCCCGCATCCACGACCCCGAAGGAAACGCGATCGAGCTCTGGGAACCCGCGTCGTGAGAGGGCGCGCCCGCGGCATCTTCGCTGGCGAGCGTCATCCTCGCTAAGGGTCGCGCGCGAGGGACCTGAGCAGCCCGGCGATCATGAACAGCAGCACGACGCTCACGGGCAGGGCGGCGGCGATGGCGGCGGTCTGCAGGGCCTGGAGGCCATCGGCAAGCAGCAGCACGGCCGCCACCGCGCCCACGCCGAGCCCCCAGACGATGCGAAACCGCCGCGGGGGGTGAGGGTCGCCCATGCTCAGGAGCGTCGTGATCACCAGGGTGCCGGAGTCCGAAGACGTGATGAACCAGGTCGCGAGCAGGAGCGTGGCCATGGCGGACATGGCCCAGGCGAGCCAGTCGGCGTCGCTCATCCGGTCGATCGTCGCGTAGAGCGCGCCTTCGTAGTTTCCGCCCCGCACCAGTTCGATGATCCCCGCCGTCCCGACGCCGCCCGGAGCGTTGAGTTCAAGGTGGATGGCGTTGCCGCCGAAGATTCCGAACCACACGAGCGCCAGGCCGGTCGGGACGACGAGCACGCCGAGGACGAACTCGCGCAGCGTGCGCCCGCGCGAGATGCGGGCGATGAACGTGCCGACGAAGGGCGCCCACGAGATCCACCATCCCCAGTAGAAGATCGTCCAGGCGTTCTGCCAGGCGCTCGGCCCCGGACCATCGGCGATCCAGAATCCCATCGGCACCGCGCGCCACAGGTACTCGCCGGCGGAAGTGGCGATGAACCGGACGAGCCACGCGAAGGGGCCCAGCAGCAGGAAGCACCCCAGCAGGATCACGCTCACGCCGATGTTCCACTCGGACAGGATGCGGATCCCGCGCTTCACGCCGGACACCGCCGACAGCGTGGCCGCCAGCGAGATGGCGGCGATGAGTGCAACCTGCGTGACGAGACCCGGATCCACGCCGACCAGCACGTCGAGTCCCGCGGCCATCTGGCTCGCCCCGAGGCCCAGGGAGGTCGCAATGCCGAAGACGCCGCCGAACACCGCGAGCAGGTCCACCAGGTCGCCGATCGGGCCGTAGATCCGGTCGCCGATGAGCGGGTACAGAGCAGAGCGCAGCGTCAGCGGCAGCTTCTTGCGAAACCCGAAGTAGGCGAGGCACAGGCCGACCAGCACGTACGCGGACCACCCGTGGACGCCCCAGTGGAGGTAGGTGACGCGCATGGCGTGCACGGCCCGCCGCTCGTCCAGCGTTGCGGCGCCCGCGAGGTCGGCGATGGGGTTGTTGGGGTAACCCGCGGCCCCGCTGTTGTCGAAATAGAAGATGGGTTCGGCGATGGAGAAGAACAGCAGTCCGATCCCCACGGCCGCCGAGAAGAGCATGGCGAGCCAGGAGAACCTGCTGAACTCGGGTGCGGCGTCCTCATCGCCGAGCCGGATCCTCCCGAACCGGCTGCATGCCAGGAGCAGGCAGGTGAACAGGGTGGCGCAGACCGTCAGGACGTAGAACCAGTCGAGTGTGCCCTCGATCCAGGCGCGGAGGCGGCCGAAGGCGGCGCCGGCGGCGTCCACGTCCCAGACCGTGGCGAGGACGAAGACGAGCACGACGCCCTTGGCGGCCAGCGCCATCGAGGGATTCAGCCCCTTCCACAGCCCGCCCTGCGCCGTGGCCCGCCGCCGCCGTCCGCTCAACGACCGAATGGCCTGTCGACCCAGGGGGTTCGGGTCATCGCCTGTGCCTCTCCATGTCCGGGTCCTTCCCGTGCACTGAGCCTCCGTCTTCGAAGTGCCCGCGCAGGAACGTCCCGGGGACCTTCGCGGACGAGTTGACGGCGGCGGTCAGCGGACGGTCGCGCCCCGTGGCGCCAGGATGACTTCCCGCAGGTAGGCACCCATCCCGCGCCGGCGATCCCACTGCCTCGGATAACCCAGGGAGACCTCCTGGAAGGGTACGCCATCAAGCCAGTGCGTGTCCCGGATGTGGAGGTGGCCGTACACCACCGCGCACGCGTTGAAGCGACGGTGCCAACCTTCGGTTCGGCGGGTCCCGCACCACGGGGTGAATCGCGGAATCTTCGGCAGCACGGCGTGTCGTTTCTCGAGCGGAAAATGATTCACCAGGACCTTGGGAAGATCGGACGGCACCGACGCCAGCCGCGTGGCCGCGTCCTCGCAGCGCGCCGCGCACCACGAGTCCCGATCCGGGAACGGGTCCGGATGCAGCATCACTTCGTCCCCGCAGACGACGCGGGTTTCCCGGGCCCACTGAATCACCTGTTCACGCGGGACCCGCCGGGGCCGGAAGCTGTAGTCGTAGAGCAGGAACAGTGGCGCGATCAGCACCGGCCCGTCCCGATGTTCGACCACCGGATACGGGTCCTCCGGAGTGAGGACGCCGTGGGAGCGGGCGATCCCCACGAGATGTTCGTAGAGCGCCACGCCGCGGAGCCCGGGAGCCCGGTTCGGTATCGTCCAGAGTTCGTGGTTTCCCGGAACCCAGACGACCTGCCGGAACTTCGGAGTGAGTCGCGCGAAGCACCACTCGAGTCGCCGCGCGCCGTGGCCCACGTCGCCCGCCAGGATCAGCCAGTCGTCGGGATGGGCGGGAAAATCCTCCAGCGCCGCCCGGTTTCCCGGATGGGAGACGTGCAGGTCGGACAACGCCCATAAACGTGGCATGCGATGAATACTAACACCGTGTCACCCCTCGAAGCCCGACCCGGACGCTCAACTCGCGATGCGCCGCCGCCGTCGGACCGGGGTCGCCGTTCGGCGCACGTACCGCGCCACCTCGCCCATGCCGTCCACGCCGATCCGGGCGCCCAGCGTCTGGTTGTAGTTCGTCGTGCCGTTGATGTCGTACGTGTAGCGGTGGCCCCACGCGTCCCGCACGTACTCGATGCCGGCGATCTCGATTCCCTCCCTGTTGCAGAGCCGGATGTACCGCTGCACCAGCGCGTCGTCCTCCGCGACCGGCGAGGGGCTGAAGAGCCCGGGACCGGTCGGGCACACCTGGAGCCCCCCTTCCTCTACCTCGTCCGCTTCCTCGGTCTTCCCGGAGGGCATCGGATTGCACGCGTCGGAGGGGCAGAGCTCGAACCCGTCCGCCGTCGAACTCCGCATGGCGAACACGAATCGGCCGCCCACGATCTCCACCCGCGTGATGAAGGGCTCCGGAGCGTCGATGTACTGCTGGAGGATCATCCGGGCGCCGGGCCCGGCGTCGAAGCCGTCGCCGTCGAGGTGCCGCTCGAGTTCCCGCGCGTCGTGGAAGAGCCGGATCCCCAGCCCCTTGCCCCCCTGGTCGTGCTTCGTGATGAACGGGCCGTCGAAGGTGGCGGCCGCTTCGAGCAGGTGCTGCCTCCCCACGGCCAGCACGGTTCGCGGCGTGCGGATCCCGTGCCGGCGGAGGACGAGGTCCTGCCGGAGCTTGCTCATCTCCAGCTCGAAGGCGCCGAGCCCGTTGATCACCCGCCGGCCGTGCGACTCCAGCCAATAGAGGAGCTGGCGGGCCAGTTCGACCGTGTGGACGTGGCCCCGCGTGTGCGACGACGGGCTGATGCGGTTGATCCAGATGCCCGCGGGAGGCGGCGCCGAAGGGTCGACGAGCCCCTCGTTCACGTGCACGAGGCGGACCCGGAAGCCCTCCCTCGCCAGCGCCTCCTCAAGGGGCGGAATCCAGGCCGGGTTTTCGTACAGCACATGTATCTGCGGCAAAACGGGACGAATCATGGGTCTCTCTCGGGTTGAGTCCGGTTGCACGGGGCACAAAAAAAGCCGCCCGGGTCGGCGGACCGGGGCGGCTCGGAAAAACGCTTTGAGAGCTAGGGGCTCAGCGCATCAACACACCCGGATCCACGCGTCGTGGGGACACGGACACATACAGGCGCAGATGCTACCGGCGCGGTTCGCTCCGCGGGTGCGGAGGGCTCGGATGTCAGGCGCGTGGATCATGGCGCGAGAAGATGCTCGGGTCGGCTCCGCGCGGCAACCGGGCGGCCCGATCACACGGTTACCTTCTACTCTGCCAAGCCCTTCTCGTTCAAGACCTCCCACACCTTGTCCGGAGTGATCGGGATGTCCAGGTGCGTCACGCGCAGGTGCGCGAGCGCGTCCACGACCGCGTTCGCGATGGCGGGTGGCGCGCCCACCGTGGCCGACTCTCCGACGCCCTTGGCGCCGAGGGGGTGGTGGGGTGACGGCGTGATCGTGTGGCCGGTCTCCCACGCCGGGGTCTCCATGGACGTGGGCACGAGGTAGTCCATGAAGGAGCCGGCGAGGTTGTTTCCGTCCTCGTCGTAGGGGATCTCCTCGAACAGCGCCGGGCCGATGCCCTGCGTGAGGCCGCCGTGGATCTGGCCCTGCACGATCATGGGGTTGATGATGTTGCCGCAGTCGTCCACGGCCACGAAGCGGCGGACCGTCACCTCGCCCGTTCCGCGGTCGATGTCCACCACGCAGATGTAGGTGCCGAAGGGGAAGGTGAGGTTGGGCGGGTCGTAGTAGTTCGTCGCCTCCATCCCCGGCTCCATCCCCTCGGGCAGGTTCGTGTAGGCGGCGAAGGCGCAGTCCTGGATCGTGACGGACCGGTCGGGGGCGCCCTTCACGGAGAACTTGCCGGGCTCCCACTCGAGGTCCTCCTCGCTCACCTCCATCAGGTGGGCGGCGATCTTCGCGGCCTTGGCGCGGATCTGGCGCGCGGCCATCGCGCCCGCGGCCCCGGCGGTCGGGGTCGAACGGCTGGCGTACGTGCCCAGGCCGTACGGGGCGGTGTCGGTGTCGCCCTCTTCGACCTGGACGTGCGCGGCGGGGAGGCCGAGTTCCTCGGCGATGATCTGCGCGTAGGTGGTCTCGTGGCCCTGGCCCTGCGACTTGGTGCCGAAGCGGGCGATCGCCTTCCCCGTGGGGTGCACGCGCACCTCGGCCGAGTCGAACATCTTGATGCCCAGAATGTCGAAGTCCTTGGACGGACCCGCGCCCAGCACCTCGGTGAAGCTGCACACGCCGATCCCCATCAACTCGCCGCGCTCGCGCTTCTCCGCCTGCTCGCGGCGCAGGTCGTCGTAGCCGATCATCTCCTTCGCCTTGTCCATCGCGGCCTGGTAGTCCCCGCTGTCGTACTCCCACCCCAGCGGCGACTGGTAGGGGAAGGCCTCCTTCGGGATGAAGTTCTCCTCGCGCAACTGCGCCGGATCCTTCCCGATCTTGTGCGCCAGCGTGTCCACGACGCGCTCCATGCAGTGCACGGCCTCGGTCACGCGGAAGGAGCAGCGGTAGGCGACGCCGCCCGGCGGCTTGTTCGTGTAGACCGCGTCCACCTCGGCGTACGCCTGCTCCATGTCGTAGGAGCCCGTGCAGATGGAGAAGAGCCCGGCCGGGAACTTGGACGGCGCGGCCTGGGCGTCCGAATAGCCGTGGTCGGCGAGCGTCTTGATGCGGAGGCCCCGGATCTTTCCGTCGGCATCGGCCGCGAGTTCGGCGTCCATGTGGTAGTCGCGCGCGAACGAGTCGGCCTGGAGGTTCTCCATCCGGTCCTCGATCCACTTGACCGGCTTGCCGAGCACGACGGAGGCCGCGATCGCGACCACGTAGCCCGGATAGACCGGCACCTTGCCGCCGAAGCCGCCCCCGATGTCGGGAGACACGACGCGGATCTTTTCCTCGGAGAGTCCGACGTGTCCGGCTACGAGGGCGAGCACGGTGCGGATCGCGTGCGGCGCCTGGGTCGTCATGTAGACCGTGAGGTGGCCCTCGACGGGGTTGAAGTCGGCCACGCAGCCGCACGTCTCGATCGAGGCCACGTGGATGCGCGGCACGTGCATGCTCTCGCGCACGACGACGTCCGCATCCTCGAACACCTTGTCCGTGGCCTCCTTGTCGCCGGCCTCCCAGTGCCAGATGCGGTTGTCGGTCTGGCCCTCCTTGTCGGTGCGGAGGACGGGCGCGTCCTCATCGAGCGCCTTGAAGGGGTCGATGACGGGCTTCATCGGCTCGTAGTCGACTTCGACCGCCGCCACGCCGTCGGCTGCCGCGTAGCGCGATGTCGCGATGACGGCCGCCACCTCCTGCGCCTGGTACATGACGGTGTCCGTGGGGAGCACCATCTGGGTGTCCGACAT
>NZ_CANPVO010000003.1 GCF_947581785.1 Candidatus Palauibacter polyketidifaciens
TGCCCAGCGACGAGAAGGTCGTGAACTTGTCGAAGGCGCCCGGCTGCAGCCCGGACGTTCCGTAGGCCCCCTTGATCCGCATCGACGAGAAGACCTCGCTGTCCCACTGCTCGCTCGGGACGATGGCGAAGTTGGCCTTCGGGTAGAAAGCGGTGTTGAAGGCCTCACCGAACGCCGAGTTGGCATCCCAGCGAGCCCCCACCGTGAGGAAGAGCCAGTTGTCGTATCCGATCTGGTCCTGTACGTAGCCGCCGAGCTGCGTCACCCGCAGCCAGTTCTCGAACGAGGACTCGGAACCCAGCGCCGAAAGAGTCTCGAGGCCGGGGCCGGGGAAGTCGCGTCCGTCTCCCCCCGCCGACTGCACCGTGCGCAGGAATCCCTGGCCGCCGAAGAGCAGCGTGTTCTCGATCCGGTCGGTGCTAAAGACGTAGGAGCCCTTAATGTCGGCCGTGAGTTCGCGGCTGCGATTCTCGTTGACGTCCCGGCTCCCCTCGGGGGTCGAGCCCGAGAAGCCGTCCACGTTCCACCGATAGGGCCGGAAACTCACCGCGTCGTCGGACGTGAAGTCGATCCCGAAGGTCCCGTTGAGGTTGAAAGCTTCGGTGGGCGAGAAGTCGATGTTTGTGGAGCCCGCGAAGTGCTGCGAGTTCACGAAGTTCAACTGGTACGCGTTCTCGCGCAGCGTGGCGAACGCCGGCTGGCCGTATTGGTTGATCTGCCCTAGTTCCGGGTCGTTGTTGGCGAGCCGCAGCTGAGACATGAGCGCCGATGAGAACACGCCGTAGATGTTGTTCGAGTTGTCGGGCGTGTGGTGCTCCATGTCCGAATACAGCGTCGTCACGCCGATGCGCAGGTCGCTGCTCGGGATCAGCGTGAAGTTGGTGTGGATCGAAGCGCGGCGGTTCGTGTCGTTCTCGGGGTCCAGCCCCTCCACGACCTCGAAGTTCCGCGACGCGTCGTAAGGGCCGTCCTCGGTCGCGAGGCGCGCGGAGGCGAAGTACTGGAACACGCTCGTTCCGCCCTGGAGGGATCCGGAGTACGTCTGGCCGAATCCGGTGGTGAGCAGATCGGGAATCAGGTCGCGCTCGACCGGGGTCCAGGGCGACACGGACTCTCCCCAGCGGTTCGACATCAGGTTGACGGCATCCGCCAGCCGCTGGGCGTCGCCGTCTCCCGTGCATCCGGGACTCGCGCAGGCCCGGCCGGCGAAGTCCGCGAGCGGCAGGATGCGGTTCGTCGGCACGGAGATCCCGGTCAGGTCGGCCCGCAGCGTAAAGCGCGGACGTCCGATGGTGCCGCGCTTCGTGAAGATCTGGATCACGCCGTTCGAGGCCTCCGTCCCGTACAGCGTCGCCGCCGCGGCGCCCTTCAGGATCTCGACGCGCTCGATGGACTCGGGCGGGATGTCGTCGAGGCGGGAGGGGTTCCCCTGCCCGTTGAAGTTCTGCACCGCGGAGCGGTCCACGCGGATCCCGTCAACGTAGACGATCGGTTCGTTCAGCTGCGACAGCGACGCCGACCCGCGGATGCGGATGCGGGCGCCTTCGCCCGTGTAGCCCGACGAGGGCAGCGCCACCACGCCGGGCTCGCGGCCCGCGATGAACTGGCTGAAGTCGGAGATCGGCGCATTCTCGAGCTCCGCCGCGTCCAGCGTCGCGATCGTGTGGCCGAGCCGGCGCTTCTCCGTCGCAACGCCGGTGCCCGTCACGACGATCTCGTCCATCTGGACCGCGGTGACGATGAGGGCGAAGTTGACCGTCTGGGTCTCGCCGGCGGCGACGGTCACGGTCTCGGAGGCCTGACGGTAGCCGACCAGGCGGACCGTAAGCGTCTGCTCCCCGGCGGGGACGTTGAGCAGGACGAAGTCTCCGCTGGCGTTCGTGAAGGTCCCGATTCCGGTGCCTTCGATGAACACCTGCACGGACGACAGCGGTCGGAGGGAGCCCTCTTCCGTCACCTGGCCCGCGATGCTGCCCGCACCCTGGCCGCTGAGGCCCGGTGCGAGGCAGGCGAGCGCGAAGACGGCGGCTCCCCATGCTCCGATAGTGCGACAAGCGATGCCTTTCATGCGGCACTCCTTGGGCTGCAGGGTCGAAAACGACCGAACGGTCCGCTTCCGTTTCCTTCAACTCGTTCCACGATTTATAGGTTCAGCAACCCTCTCCGTAAAGGGCTCCCCCCCCGAGAGGGGGGCGCGCAGACCGCCGGCAGGCTGCTAGAAGCGGACGCGGATCCCGAGTTGAGCCCGCCGCGTGTCACCGAGGCCGCTCCGGATGGTGCCGTCGAAGTTGAACAGGAGGCCGGTCTGCGCGGTGTCGAGGAAGTTGTCGGCGCCCGTCAGATTGAAGACCTCCAGAATCGGCTCGACCGTGCGTCCGCCCCCGACATCGAAGGCCTTCGAGAGTCGCAGATCCCACGTGAAGAAGTCGTTCTCGCGCCGGAGCGTGTTGCGCCTGAGGACGGATCCATCGGCGCACACGCGGTCCCCCGGGGCTCCCGCGCGCTGACCCGCGGGGGCTGCGAGAGGATTCGCCGCGGTCGGGCCGCAACTTTCCGACATCGGCGATGCGGAGAGGTATCGGAAGACGTGGTTGAGGACGATCCCGCGCCCGAGATCGAAGAGCGCAAAACCGGTCAGCTGGTGCCGCCGGTCCCGGATCGACCAGTTGTATTCGGGCTCGAAATCGGTTGCGGTCGCATAGAAGAAGTTGAACGGATCCCGTTCGTTATCGTCATCCGACCTGTCGAAGCCCATCGTGTAGTTCGCGTCGAAACTCAGCCTTCCGTCGAGCGCGGCGTCCCCGCGCAGTCCGAGCGTGATCGCGTTGTAGCGGGAGCGGGCGCTGCTCTCGGTCACGGTGACCGTCCCCAGGGCGCTGGCCCCTTCGGCGAAGGGCGCGCCGAGTTCCGCCGCGTTTCGGTCCACGAAGCGGAACAGGTTGTCCGTGCGGGCGTGCTGCAGCGAGAGCGTCACCGCCGCGTTCTCGCTCAGCGCCTGCTCGATGGCGACGTTGAAGGACCAGGTCCGCGGCAGTTCGAGGTTGCGATCCGCGATGTTCACGCCGGGCTGGAAGGGCGGCGTGCCCGGCGGGGGCGGTGTCAGGAATTCCCCGATCTGCGGCGGCGGTGGAAGGAAGGTCGCGTCGCTGGCCGCGAACTGCGTGCCCTGGAAGGCGCCGTTCGTCGTCCGGTGCTGCGCGAACACCAGCATCGGGATGCGCGAGAAGTAGGACCCGGCGTTCAGGCGGACGAGGGTGCGCCCATCGTCCCGTGGATCCCAGGCGAGCCCGAAGCGCGGCTGGAAATTGTCGAGGTCGTCCGGGATCGTCCCGTCGGACGGGAAGCCCGAGGTCCCGACCCATGATCCATAGAAGGTGTCCCCGGGCTCGATGAACATCCCCGGGTGCCACGACGCCTCCCAGCGCACGCCGAGGTTCAGGGTGAGGTTGTCACGCGGGCGCCACGTGTCCTGGATGAAGAGCCCGAGTTCGTGCATCGAGAAGTCCTGCAAGCCCAGCTGGTCGGCCGGGGTGTTCCCCAGCGTGAGGGCCTGCAGGTAGAGGAGTACGGGGCCGGTGATCGCGGTCCCCGGCGGACAGACGCCTTCCGCGCTGTCGGAACCGTCGGAGCAGGTGACGTACCGGTTCCCCTGCGTGACGAAGTTCATGAACCCGTCGACGGAGGAAAACTTGTAGAGGCCGTTCGCGAAGCCGATGAACTGCTGGCCGACCCCCGTCCGGTTGTACTCGACGCCGACCTTGACCAAGTGGTCCCCCGCGAGGAAGGAGAGGTTGTCGACGAGCTGGATCCGGGTGTCGTAGCCGGGGTCGATGGGGAGGAAGAAGGGCATCCCGATGCGGAACCCATCCGCGAAATCCATCGCGATGTCCGGGAAGGGGCGGCCGCCGATCGCGGAGAAGGCCGGCTGCGGCGGCGGGGCGGAGCCCGGAAGCAGGGGTCCGTCGTAGCCCCGGGGCCGATCCTCGCGCGCGTACTGGAAGCGGAACTCGTTGGAGACGGTGTTGGAGAGCTGCGATCTGAGGCTCGCGTTGATCGCGTGGGAGAAGTCCTCCTCCAGGCCGTTGGCGCTGAGACCCCAGGAATCCACGTCGAAGGTCCCGTTCACCTGCTGGGACCAGGTGTAGTTGTACTTGAAGGATGCCTGGTGGCGGTCGCTGAGGTGGAAATCGAGCTTCGCGATCAGGGCCCGGTTGTCGTCGGTGCGGCGGATCGGGCCGAACTCGTCGTCGAACAGGCCGGGCCACTGCGCTTGAAGGAAGTTCTCCAGCTTCTCGAGCTCGGACCGGTTCACGACGTTGCGCGTGAACTGCTTCGTCTCGTTCGCCTTCTGCTGGTCGTAGGCGACGAAGAAAAAGGCCTTGTCGCGCACGATCGGGCCGCCGACGGTGAAGCCGAACTGGCCGCGTCCGAACTCGGGCTTTCCGCCTCCGCGCTCGCCCGGGTACGCCGTGGAGATCGCATCCCACTGGCCGAAGTAGTGCGCGGAGCCCGTGAACTCGTTCGTCCCCGACTTCGTGACGACGTTCACGAAGCCTCCCGCGGAGCGCCCGAACTCCGCGGACGCCCCCTGGTTCACGACGACGATTTCCTCGATCGCGTCCTGGTTGAAGGTGAAGGCGGGACGCTGGCCGCCCCGCTGCTCGCCGAAAAAGGGGCTGTTGAAGTCCGCTCCGTCCACGGAAACGTTGTTGAAGATCCCCCGCTGTCCTCCGATGTTGAGGACTTCGCCGTCCGGACCCTGCGACACGGAAACGCCCGGAGTGAGGAGCGTGTAGTCGAGGAAGTTGCGGCCGTTGTTGGGCAGGTTGTCGACGACTTCCTCCGCGAGGCGGTGGGAACTCGATGAGTCCTCGGTGTCGACGAGCGGCGTCCGGTCCGCCGTCACGGTGATGTCGGCCAGCGCGACGGGCCTGAATTCGAGTACGAGGTCGACGACCTCTCCCACCCGGAGTACGAGCCCTTCGGTACGCTCGTCGCCGAACTGGCCCACGGCCCTGGCGGTGACGTCGTAGACCCCCAGCGGAAGGAGCGTCCGCACGAACGCCCCGTTGGAGCCCGTCACGACGGTCGTCGCAAAGCCGGTCGCCCGGTGCTCGATGACCACGGCGGCGCCGGCGACGGGCGCCCCCACGGGATCGCGGACGACCCCGCGGATGACGCCGGTGGTCGCCTGGGCCTGCCCGGCCGCGTCCGCCACGGCGGCGCAGAACAGCGCGAGCACGGCGAACAGAAGGGTGGACCCGCGTCGGGATACCGAAACCCGGCATGGCCGCATGGACGACTCCTTGCTTCTCCTGGTGGAAGTGCGCGTCGGGACTCGGGGATCTGAAGATGGGCCCGGCAGGATTCGAACCTGCGACCTTGGGATTATGAGTCCCCTGCTCTAACCGGCTGAGCTACGGGCCCGGACGGAGCGTGAAACGTACGCGCCGCGACGCCTCGCACCAACGTCCCGGCAACCGCCACGGGAATGGCCGCGCTCCCGCGGTGCCACTGTTTCCGCGGCGCGATCACGGCGCGACCTCGACGCCGACCTCGGGACCGTCCCGCTCGATGATCTCTCCGATCACGGCGGACGCGTAGCCCGCCTCGGCGAGCGCGGACGATGCGGACGACGCCTCACGCGCCGGGACGGCCGCGAGCAGCCCGCCCGATGTCTGCGGGTCGAGAAGCAGGGTCCGCCGGTCGTCGGGGACGGCGTCATCCCACTGCACCTGCGACGCGTAGGCGTCCCGGTTCCGGGCCGTGCCGCCCGGGACGCACCCCTCCCCGGCGAGGCGCAGCGCTCCGGGGAGGAGTTTCGGCGCCGAAGCGCGGATCCGGGCGCTCGCGTCCGAGGCGCTGCACATCTCGAGCAGGTGGCCGAGGAGCCCGAATCCGGTGACGTCGGTGGCCGCGTGAACGTCGAAGCCGGAAAGAACGGCCGCCGCCTCGCGGTTGAGTTGTCGCATGGAATCGACGGCGACACGGAGGTCGTCGGGGTCCGTCACGCCGCGCTTGAGCCCTGTCGTGACAACGCCTGTTCCGAGCGCCTTGCCGAGTACGAGCGCATCCCCCGGCCGCGCACCGCCCTTCCTCCACAGGCGGTCGGGATCGCCGAGGCCGATGGCCACCAGTCCGAACTTCGGCTCCGCGTCGTCGATCGAGTGTCCCCCCGCCACGGCGATGCCGGCCTCGCGGCACACTTCCCCCGCGCCGCGGAGGATCGCGCCCACGATCTCGTCCGAGAGCGTTCCGGCGGGAACCGCGAGGATGTTGAGCGCGAAGATGGGGCGGGCCCGCATGGCGTACAGATCGCCGAGCGCGTTCGCGGCCGCGATGGCGCCGAAGTCCGCCGGATCGTCGACGAGCGGAGTGAAGAAGTCGAGGCTCGCGACGATGGCTTCCCCGTCGTCGAGCAGATACACGGCGGCGTCGTCCGGACCCTCGAGTCCCACGAGGAGCCGGTCATCGGGAACGTGCGGAACGTGCTGCAGGATGCGGCCCAGATCCTCCGGGCCGAGCTTGCACGCTCAGCCGGCTCCGTGAGAGTACTGGGTCAGGCGGGCCGCTTCGGCCGAGGGCGAGTTCATGGCGACCGAAGCTATGGCGACGCGAGGCGTCTCGCAGGGATTCCTACCAGTTCCGCTCCACGACGGGATCCTGGAAACGGTTGCGGCCCATCACGCGGTCGCGAATCGCCGCTTCCGCGTCGCCCGCCTGTTCGAGGAGCGCCGCCGCCTGTTCGGGCGACAGCATCTCCATCTCGCCGGAGCCCGCGGCCGCGGCGGCGCCGGCGCCGGCCCCCTGTGGAGACTGTCCCTGCCCGCCCTGCTGCTCCTCGCCGCCGCTCTCTCCCTCCTCCTCGAGCCAGCGCTCGACGAGTTCGAGGTTCCAGCGCGCGTCCTCATCGTCCACGCGGCGGCGGAGGACCTCGCGGAAGGCTTCGCGCGCCGCCTGGAGGGCGTTCCGACGCGCCGAGGGGTCGCTCTGGGCGAAACGGCCGTCGAGGGCCGTGCTGAGTCCGAGGTTGTAGAAGGCGCTCTCGCGCACCTCGTCCCGCTCGCTGCCGATCGAAAGTTCGAGAGGGGCCTGCGCCTCGGCGACCTGTCCGTCATGGAGGAGGGCCGTCCCGTAGTTGTAGTGGTCGATCGGCCGGTCTGAGGAAGCGGCTCGCTCCCGGTAGCGTGCGACGGCCTCGGATTCGGACGCCTGCGGTTCGCCGGCGCCGGCCTGACCGGCCGCCTGACCCGGCGCGGCCTGCGGCTCGCTCCCGGCAAACGCCGCGAGCGAGGCGGCCGCGGCCGCGAGCCCTAGGATCGCAACACTCCGCGTCGATTCAACCACGTGGCAACAGGAACCCTTCTCCCCAGAGGCTGACGAAGGCGAGCAGAAGCAAAGCCGCTACGGCCGCGTCGTCGGTCGACGTCAGGGGTTCCCGGCCGCCCTGCGCCAGTTCCCGCTCGATCGCGTCGATCCCGTCCGAACCGTCAACATAGCGGCCGCCGGTGCCGAGAGACATCTGCCTCAGCGAGGCCGCGTCCAACCGCGTGATGACGGGGCTCCCGTCCGGCCCCTGGAGCACCGAGGCGCCGCCCCGCCGCCGCGCGGCCATCGTCGGGTCCAGCGACGCCTCCCGCGTCAGGGGAATCTGCCCGCCGAGTTCGCTTCCGATCCCCACGGCGTGGATGACGATCCCCGCGTCCCGGGCCCGCCCGATCGCCTCACCGAGGGGCGCGCCGGCGGTTTCCTCGCCATCGGAGAAGACCACGATCGACTTGCGCGCGCCGTCCTCTCCGCCGGCGAGGAGATCGATCGCCTGCGTGAGGCCCGAGGCGAGCGAGGATCCGCCCAGCCCCACGGCCGCGGGCCGCACGCCCTCCGCCAGCATCTCGATCGCGCTCATGTCCGTGGTCAGCGGCGAGAGCACGTACGCGCGGCCCGCGAAGTAGACGACGCCCATCCGACCCTCCGTGCGCGTCGCGAGGTGGGCGGCCAGTTGCCGCTGCACCTCGAGCCGACTCGGCTCGACATCGCCCGCCAGCATCGAGTTCGACGCGTCGAGCACCAGGATCGTTTCCGCTCCCCCTTCGTCGAGACGCCGGGCCTCCGTCCCGCCGGAACCGGAGGCGAGGGCGATCGCGACGACGCCCGCTCCGAGCAGGGCCAGCCGAAGCGGTGGAAGGGCGTGGACCGGCAGCCGCACGTAGCGCTCGAGCAGCGACGTTTCGGCGAGCTTCTCGCGGTCGCCGCTCGACCGCCGCGAGGCGAGCAGCCTGAGCCCGATGGCCAGCGCCCCGAGCAGGAGGGCGACGGGGAGCGGGGCCACGGTCAAGTCCAGACCCGGCGGGAGCGCGTCGCCGCCACGAGGAGTTCAAGCATGACGAGCGCGAGCGCCGCGATGAGAAGTTGCCGGCGCATCCCGACCCGCTCCTCCGTCCGCACTTCCTTGATCGGGGTGGTCTCGAGTTCGTTGATCCGTTCGTAGATCCGCGTCAGTCCCTCGGGATCGGTCGCACGGAAGTAGATGCCTCCCGTGCGGGTCGCCATGTGATCGAGGAGTTCGTCGTTCACGTGGACGCGGATATTCGCGTACTGGTATCCGAAGGCCGTCCGGGCTACGGGCACGGGGGCGACCCCGTCGCGGCCGACGCCGATCGTGTAGACGCGGATGCCGAGGGAGGCGGCCGCGGCCGTCGCCTCTTCCGGCGAGATGCCGCCGCTGTTGTTGTCTCCGTCGGTGAGCAGAACGACGATGCGCGATTCCGGCTCCAGGTCGCGGAGCCGGTTCGCCGCCGTGGCGAGCGCGACGCCGATCGCCGTCCCGTCCCGGAGTTGTCCCGCCTCGAGCCGCTCCACGGCACTCTCCACGACCGCGTGGTCCAGCGTCCCCGGGACCATCGTGAGAGCCTCTCCGGCGAACGCGACGAGACCGATCCAGTCCGACTCCCTTCCCTCCACGAAGCGGATGACCTCCCGCTTCGCGACTTCGATGCGGTTGTCGGGCCGGAAATCCTCCGCCAGCATCGAGCTTGAGATATCGACGGCCAGCATGATCGCCACGCCCTCGCGCTCCGATTCCACGCGCTCCCATACCCGTACGGGATTGACGAGCGTGATGATGACGAGGCCGAGGGCGAGGGAGCGAAGGGCGGCCGGGAACCACCACCAGAACCGTCCCCGTCCCCGTCCACGGGATCCGGTGAGGCGGGCGATGTCCGGAAACGGGAGACGGATTCTGCCCGAGCCCATCAGGACCCACCCCAGCGGCAGCAACGCCAGCAGGAGGAGGAACGGCCAGCCGGGGAGTGCGAATTCGCTCACGCGCCACCTCCGTTTCCGCTCGGGCCGCCCTCTCCGGCACCTTGCCGCCCCGCACCATCCTCGGCGGCTTCGGCGGCGTCCGGCGCGCCGGACCCATCCGCCGGGGGCGAATCCGCCATGTCCGCGCGCACGAACGCCTCCCCGACGTCCAAGTCGCCGAGCGGACCCTCCCACTCCGTCCGCTTGCGCGCGAAACGGGCGAGAATCGAGTGGCGGAGCGCCGCGACGAGCCCGGCGTCGGAACCCCCGAGCCCGAGGAGTTCCTTCGAGGGCGCCCATCCGCGCGTCACATCCGCATAACGCCTAAGCGTGTCCTCGTAGCCGTCGTAGAACCGGTCGCCGCTCACCTCCTGCCCGACCCACCTCTCGCGAAGGCGCGCGAGGTCGCGAAGCGCGAGGTCGCCGGGACCGAGGGGGACCTCCGCGGCGGTCGCGGCGGCGCGGCCGCGACCCCAGGTCCACCAGGCGAGCCCGGCGAGCGCCGCAGCGAGCAGGAGCAGCCACCAGGGCAGCGCCCGCAGACTCAGGAGGGGACGCGGGTCCCTCAGCTCGAGCGGATCCTCCGCGGCCGGGAGCACGCTCGCGACGGGGACCGGTGGGGGCTGCAGCCGACGGACCACGCCGCCGGCGGCGGCGAGTTCCACCTCCACCGGCGGGATCACGAGCGTATCCGCGCGCCACGCGCGCATCGGGTACTCCGCTTCCCAGCGCCGACCCTCTTCGACAGACCGGATCTGCACCGGTCCCGTCTGCTCGATCGACTCCGGCCCGTCGATGAGCGCGGGGAAGCGAACCTCTCCGGATCTCTCCTGCCCGACGATGAGGCGGACCGTGAACTCCTCGCCGACCCGGACGGACGAAGGGAGGACCGTCGCCTCGAGGTCGACTGCGGCCTGGGCGGCCAGATCCGGGACGAACCCCGGCCCCGGGCCGAACCCTGGCCCCAGGCCGAACCCCAGCCCCAGGCCGAGGGCGATCCGGACCGCACACCGGGACCACCTCACCGAAGCCTCCGCCGGCCGCGGGCTGCGAAGAAGCCGGAGAGCCGGGACTCGTACGGGGTGTCGGTCCGCAGCCGCATGAGGTCGACATGGCAGTGCGCGCACAGCCGTTCCAGCGCCCGCGCTCCCGTGGTCGCGTGCTCCGCGAGCCGCTGCCGAAGCGCCGCGTCTCCGAGGTCGACCACGGCGCGGTCGCCCGTTTCGGGGTCCACGACTTCCACCCAGCCCGCTGCGGGGATCGTCGTTTCGGCGGGGTCGTCGATCGCGAGCGCAACGACGTCGTGGCGACCCGAGAGCCCCAGCAGCGGGCGGGCCAGGTTCCCGGCGCCCACGAAATCCGAGATCACGAACACGAGCGAGCGGACGGTCAACATGCGCGCCGCTGTGACGAGCGCGAGGTCGAGGTCCGTCCCCTTCCCCTCCGGCTGGACGGAAACCAGTTCATGCAGGAGGCGGAGGTTGCGGTTGCGGCCCCGTGCCGGCCGCACGTAGCGCTCGATCCGGTCGGAGAAGAGGAGCATGCCCACCGGGTCTCCCGCGCGCATCGCCGCGAGGGCCAGGGTGCTCGCCACCTCCGCGACGAGGTCGCGCTTCAGCGCCTTCCGCGTGCCGAACTCGTTCGAGGCGGAGACATCGACGACGAGGAGGACGGCGAGTTCCCGTTCCTCCACGAAACGCTTCACGTAGGGGCGGCGCATGCGGGCGGTCACCTTCCAGTCGATCGCCTGGAACGGGTCGCCCGGCTGATACTCGCGGACTTCGGAAAACTCGATGCCGTGTCCACGGAAGAGCGACGGGTAAGGTCCAAGAGCCGGGTTGTCCATGAACCGCCGGCTCTTCAACTCCAGCCGCCGAACTTCTTTCGACGCGGCGCCGGAGTCGGCCGTCGGCGCCGGCCGTCGCGGGCGCCACAGGAAACCGGGCAGCCTCACGGCAACGGCACGGTCTCCAGGAGATGGTCGAGGACGTGATCGGCATCGATCTGTTCGGCCTGCGCCTGGAAGGTCAGGACGAGCCGATGCCGAAGGACATCGCGGGCGATCGCTTTGACGTCCTCCGGAACCACGAAGGCTCGACCCTCGATGAAGGCGTGCGCGCGGGCGGCTCTCGCGAGGAAGATCGTGGCGCGCGGCGAGGCTCCGAATTCGATCCAGTCCACGAACTGCGCGAGGCCGTGGGCCGCGGGCTCACGCGTCGCGAGCACGAGCTGGAGGATGTAGTCCTCGAGTCGGCGGTCCACGTAGATCGCCGGAAGCATGGCGCGCGCGGCGAGGATGCGGTCCGGCTCCACGACGGCCTCGATCGGCGGCGGATCCTCTCCCGCCATGAGCCGCATGATGGACCGCTCCTCCTCGGGCGACGGGTAGCCGACCCGGGTCTTGAACATGAACCGGTCCACCTGCGCCTCGGGAAGCGGGTACGTCCCCTCGTGCTCGATGGGGTTCTGCGTGGCCATGACGAGGAACGGCACGGGGAGCGGATGCGTTTCTTCGCCGATCGTCACCTGCCGCTCCTGCATCGCCTCCAGGAGGGCGGACTGGACCTTGGCGGGCGCGCGGTTGATCTCGTCGGCGAGGACGATGTTCGCGAAGATCGGCCCCCGTTTCGGAGTGAAGGTGCCTGTCTTCTCCTCCCACACGAGCGTGCCCACGACGTCGGCGGGCAGCAGGTCCGGCGTGAACTGGATGCGCCGGAACGTAGTGTGGATCGCCTCGGCGAGTGTGCTGACGGTGAGCGTCTTCGCGAGCCCGGGAACACCTTCGAGCAGGATATGGCCACCCGTGAGGAGACTGATGAGAACGCGGTCGAGGAGAGCGTGCTGTCCGACGATTCGTTTGCCCAGTTCGTTTCGAACCTCGGCCACGAAGGTCCCCGCCTCACGGATCGCGGCCTGCTGGGTCTCGAGATCCTCTCCCGAGATCCGTTGGGCCGTCCCGGCTTCTCCGTTCATGCGCCTTCTCGCTGTCGCGGTGATGGTCGGTCTGCCAGCCGCCCGATGTTCACTCCCGAACCGCCCCGGAGCAAGCGGGGGCTGCCGCACGTTCGAGCGCCGCCCGCTCCTTCGGAGACAGCTCACGGGTCGCTCCCGCTGCCAGAGTGCCCAGCCGAATCGGACCGAACGAGGTCCTGCGCAACGTCCGCAGCGTGACGCCGAGCGAGGCGAGCATGCGTCGAATCTCCCGGTTTCTTCCTTCCGCCAGGACGATCTCGACGGTGGGCGACGACGCATGCGGAGGCGTGATCCAGCGAGCGCGGCGGGCGCGCGCGGGTCCGTCCTCGAGCGCCACGCCGGCCCGCAGCCGATCCGGCAGCCCCGCGGTCACGGGCCCGCGCAGTTCCGCATGGTAGACCCGCTCGATCCCGGTCCGGGGGTGGAGGAGCCGGTGCACGACATCCCCTTCGTTCGACAGGAGGAGGAGACCCTCGCTCATGAAATCCAGCCGGCCGACGTGAGGCAGGTGGCGGACCTCGGCGGGGAGCAGGTCGTAGATGATCGGGCGCCCGCGGGGATCATGCCGCGTGCAGGTGTACCCCGGCGGCTTGTTGAGCGCCAGCCAGAGCGCCGGCTTCAGGCGGATGCGGCGGCGGTCCACTTCGACGTGGGCGGAGTCCGGATCCACCGTGGTCCCGAGCTTCGTCACGACTTCGCCGTTCACGCGGACGCGGCCGCTGACAATGAGATCCTCGCTCCCACGACGGGAAGCCACCCCTGCCCTGGCAAGATACTTCTGCAGTCGCATCAGCCGCCCGCTGCTCGCGCAGCTAGTCGGCGCGTTCTTCCGGCGGCGGCGCGCCATCGGTGAACGCCTCCGGTTCCGTGCGCACGAGCGCCACGGACAGCTCCTCCGGCGCCGGGAGATCCTCCAGCGACTGCAGGGCGAAGTGATCCAGAAAACGGGGTGTCGTCCCGTAAAGGAGCGGCCGCCCGAGCCCCTCTCCCCGCCCCACGATCTCGATCAGCTCCCAGTCCTGGAGCGTGCGCAGCACCGAGGTGGACGCCACGCCGCGAATCTCCTCGACCTCGATCCGACCGATGGGCTGCCGGTACGCGATGATCGCGAGCGTCTCGAGCGCGGCCCGGGAAAGCGTCGGAGGCCGGGGCACCGACTCGAACCGCTCGAGGTACGGCACGAACTCCGGACGCGTGAGAATCTGGAATCCGTCCCCCAGCTGGTAGACCTGGAAGGCCCGTCCGTCCGTGTCGTAGTGCTCGCGCAGCGCGGCGAGCGCCTCCCGGACGCGCCGGACGTCGAGCGCGTCGTCCGCCCGGGCGAGTTCGCGGGCGGTGAGCGGCGTCTGACTCGCGAACAGGGCGGCTTCCACGATCTGCTCGGGACTCACGCCGTTCCCTCTCCCCCGTTATCCCGCGAGCGGGGTCCGAACAGCCAGATCGCCCCGAATCGCTTCACCTGCTCGAGCCTCAGGAGCTGCTGTCTGGCGAGCTCCAGACAGGCGAGCAGCGCCGCGACGACGTGCTGCCGCTCCTGCCACGAATCGAATAGCCGGTTGAACGGCACCCGACGGCTCTCGCCCAGCAGACGTCGGATGACGACGATCTTGTCCTCGACCGGGACGATGCGAATGGGGGCGACGTGCGCCGTCGCGGGATCCGCGGCCCGGATATCGCCGAGCACCGCCAGGAAGTCGCCGAGCGTCGTCGCGAGTTCGAGGTCCTCGGCCTCGCGCGGCGGTCGCGGAGGCAGGAAGCCCTTCGACATGTGTCGCCGCCGCTCCAGTTCGGCCGCGCCCAGAGTCCGCGCAACCTCCTGAAACAGCTCGTACTCCAGGAGGCGCCGCACGAGTTCGGCCCGGGGATCATCTTCCCATTCCGTGTCGCTGCGCCCCGGCAGCAGGAGTTGCGCCTTGATGTGGACGAGGGTCGCGGCGAGCTCCAGAAACTCCCCGGCGCGATCGAGCTCCACGCGATCAAGGCCCTCGGTGAGGGCTTCCTGGAACTGCCGGGTAATGGTGGAGATCGGGATATCGAAGATGTCGATGTCCTGCGACCGGATGAGGTGCAGGAGGAGATCCAGGGGACCCTGAAACCGGTCGAGCTCCACGACGAACGGCTGCGCCGCCCGCTGGCTTGGAAGTCGATTGGGAACCGCCGTCAAGAAACCTCCCTGCGCGCTCGGGCCGGCGGAAACCGAGGATCGCCGACCGGTCCGTGCCCAATGTAGCACGGGCATCCCGCGGCGCGTACCCCCGACACATGCGTTCCGCCGGACGTTCCGCCGGTCATTCCGAGTTGGAGGTATCGGGCAAGTCTCGTATGTTTCCGTGTTGATTTTCGGACGGATCGGAGCGGCCGTCTGCGAACCGCCTCGCCGACCGCCGCACGGGGAAGAAAAAAGAAGGAATCGAATGCCGAATAACGAGAGTCAGAAGAAGCGGCTGCGCCAGTCGCGTGCGAGGAGACTCCGGAACCGCCAGGTGCGGTCCGAGATCCGGACGAGGACGAAGCACCTCCTCGCGACGAAGTCGCCGGACGAGGCCACGCCGGCGCTGTCCGAACTGTACCGCATTCTCGACAGAGCGACCCGCCGAAACGTCATCAAGGCAAACGCCGCCGCCCGTCAGAAGGCGCGAGCGGCCCGGCACGTCAACAGCCTGGGGTAGCGTCCCGCTCCGCCTGACCGCGGGGTCCTGCCACGGCCCGCCAGGCCGGCGCCGTCAGGTCGGCGCGGGTCAGTCGTGGTAGCGGGTCTCGCCGCCGACGATCGTGCGCTTCACGCGTCCCGTCACCTCCCACCCGATGAAGGGCGTGTTCCGGCTCTTCGAGCGGAAGCTCGCGGGGTCGACCGTCCACTCCTCCTCCGGATCGAAGAGGACGATGTCCGCTCGACTGCCGGGGCGCAGGGTGCCGCCCTCGATCCCCATCAACCGGGCTGGCGCCGTGGACATCCGCTCGACTAGATCGAAGAGCGGGAGATCCCCCGGCTTCACGAGTTCGCCGATGCACACGGCGAGCGCGGTCTCGAGACCGACGATGCCGAACGGCGCATCGTCGAACTCGCGTTCCTTCTCCTCGTAGTGGTGCGGGGCGTGGTCCGTGGCCACGCACTCCAGCACCCCGTCGATGAGCCCCTGCCGCACCGCAAGGCGGTCGGCCGCGGACCGGAGCGGCGGGTTCATCTTGGCCTCCGTGCGATAGCCGCGCACCGCCTCTTCCGTCAGCGCCATGTGGTGAGGTGAGGCCTCGCCGCTTACCCGCACGCCGCGCTCGCGGGCGGCGCGGATGAGTTCGACCGCTTCGCGGGTCGAGACGTGCTGAACGTGTACGTGCCCGCCGGTGAGTTCCGCGAGATAGATGTCCCGCGCGACGATCGTGGCCTCCGAGGCGTTCGGGATCCCGCGCAGGCCGAGCGCGGTGGCCACGGCGCCTTCGTTCATCACCCCTCCCGCCGAGAGCGCCATGTCCTCCGCATGCTGAAGGACGGGGATCCCGAAGGACTGCGTGTACTCGAGCAGGCGCCGCATGAGCGCCGGGTCGTGGATCGGGTGTCCGTCGTCGGTGACCGCGACCGCGCCCGCCTCGACGAGGCCGCCGATTTCGGTCATCTGCTCTCCGGCGAGGCCGAGCGAGGCGGCGGCCACGGGACTCACGCGCGCCCCGCCCTCCCCTTTCCGGGCCCAGCGCCGCGCCTCTTCCCGCACGAAGCCGACCGCGGCGGGGTCGTCTAGCGGCGGATCCGTGTTCGGCATCGCCCAGATCGTCGTGAAGCCGCCCGCCGCCGCGGACTGCGCGCCCGTGCGGATCGTCTCCTTGTGCTCGGCGCCCGGCTCCCTCAGGTGGACGTGCACGTCGATCAGCCCCGGCGCGACGACGAGTCCCCGCGCCTCGACCCGGGGGATGCCCTCCGGCCCCGCCAGGCCCTGCTCGACCGCTTCGATCCGTCCATCCCGCACGAGGACGTCCCGCACCTCGTTCAGCCCCGAGGAGGGATCGATCACCCGGCCGCCGGCGAGAAGGAGCGACCCGCTCACGGCCCCGCCCCCTTGGCGTCTTCGGCCCACTCCGGACGTCCGCCCGCGAGCAGATAGAGGACGGCCATCCGCACGGCGACCCCGTTCGTCACCTGCGGGAGGATCACCGAGCGCGGACCGTCCGCCACATCGGAGTCGATCTCGACGCCCCGGTTCATGGGCCCGGGGTGGAGGACGATCATCTCGTCACCCGCGCGGCCGAGGCGCTCCGAGCTGACGCCGAACACCCGGTTGTACTCGCGCAGCGAGGGGACGTAGCCGCCCTCCATCCGTTCGAGCTGAAGCCGCAGCACGTAGAGCACATCGCACCATTCGATCGCCTCCTCGATCGAGTCCAGCCGCTGCACGCCCAGCTCCTCGATCCCGGCCGGGATCAGCGTGCGCGGCCCGCACACGGCGACGTCGGCCCCGCACTTCAGGAGGCCCCAGATGTTCGAGCGCGCGACTCGGGAGTGGAGGATGTCGCCGACGATGCACACGCGCCGGCCCGCGATGGCCCCGAACCGGTCCCGGATCGTCAACAGGTCGAGGAGCGCCTGTGTGGGATGCTCGTGCTGACCGTCGCCGGCGTTGATGACGTTGGAGGGAATCCGGTCCGCGAGGAACTTCGCCGCGCCGGACGATCCGTGACGCACGACGACCATGTGAATCCTCATCGCCTCGAGGTTGCGCGCCGTGTCGACGAGCGTCTCGCCCTTCTGCACGGAGGAGCCCGCGGAGGAGATGTTCACCGTATCGGCAGAGAGCCGCTTCTCCGCGAACTCGAAGCTGATGCGGGTCCGGGTCGAGGGTTCGAGGAAGAGGTTGACGATCGTCTGCCCGCGGAGGACCGGCACCTTCTTGATCTTGCGCTCGCTGATCTCCTTGAAGGGCTCCGCGGTATCGAGAATCGCCTCGATCTGGCCCCCCGTGAGGGATTCGAGTCCGATGAGGTCCTTTCCGAACTCGAGCTCCCGCCCCTGGGTCGTCATGCCCCCGCCTCCGGAGCGGCGGGCAGGGCGACGATGTCGACGCCCCAGTCGCCGTCCGTGTCCGCGACGCGCACCGCCACGTCCTGGTTAGGGCCGACTTCGATCACGCGGCCGACGTAGTCGGGCTGGATCGGGAGCTGGCGTCCCCCGCGGTCCACGAGAACGCAGAGCTGGATCCGGCGCGCCCGCCCGAAGTCCGACAGCTCCCGGAGCGCGGCCCGGATCGTTCGTCCGGTGTGAAGCACGTCGTCGACGATGACGATGTGCGCATCTTCGATGGACTCCGGGATGCGGGTGGTCCCGACGAGAGGGAGCGCGCCGACCTGCCCGAAGTCGTCGCGGTAGAGCGTGATGTCGAGCGAACCGATGGGAACGGCGCCGCGCGTCGGCTCGAGGTGACGGCCTATCTCGGCCGCGATCGAATCGCCGCGGCGGTGGATGCCGATGAGGATGAGGCGGGCGTCGGGCTCGATCGCCCGGTCAAGCTGCGCGG
Source organism: Candidatus Palauibacter polyketidifaciens (assembly GCF_947581785.1). Classification (NCBI taxonomy): domain Bacteria; kingdom Pseudomonadati; phylum Gemmatimonadota; class Gemmatimonadia; order Candidatus Palauibacterales; family Candidatus Palauibacteraceae; genus Candidatus Palauibacter; species Candidatus Palauibacter polyketidifaciens. The sequence continues at coordinate 17,778 of NZ_CANPVO010000003.1, forward strand.
AAAGCTCGGCAAGGAGCCCTCGGGCAGCGGCCTCGTCGAGGACGTTGTGCGTCAGTGTCGTCTCGGCTTCGCTCGATCCGTCGCGCGGCTCGGCGCCGGCAGCCGTGGCTGCTCGGGCGGCCTCCTCGGGCGGGAGTATAGATCGCCCCCCTGCCGCGATCAACGTCGCCCGCATCCCCTCTCCCCGCGTCGACCTGCGCGTCGACCTGCGTTGACCCTCGCGAGATCGCCCCGGTAGGTTCGGGCATGCGCATACGATCCGACATCTTCCGGCACGCCGGACGGTGGCTTGTGTTGCCGGTGCTCGTCCTGTCCGCCTCTCTCCCCGGCGCCGTCTTTGCGCAGGACGGCCCCTCGCTCAACGTGGAGGGGCCCGCCGTCGTCCTCACGAACGTTCCCTTCTCTCTCACACTCCACACGGAAGACGGGGAGAACGCCCGCTATCGCGTGAGATCCGCCTCGGGACGCGAACTCGCCGCCGGCGATCTGCCCATCCGCTCCGAGACCTCCGTCAGCGGGCTGCGGGCCGCGGAAGGGGCCCTCCCGCTCTCCGTGGAGATGACGTCGGATGGGGGGTCGGCGAGTGCAAGCGTGGATCCGCCGCAATTCCCGGGCTGGGTCAGCCTCCTTCCGCCGATCATCGCCATCGCCCTAGCGCTCATCTTCCGCCACGTCGTCGTGTCGCTCTTCTTCGGCATCTGGCTGGGCGGATTCTTCATCGCCGGCCTCGACCCGCTCGCCGGGCTGGGCCGCACCATGGACACGTTCATCGTCCCTTCCCTCGCCGACACGGACAACGCCTCGATCCTCATGTTCTCCGCGCTGCTGAGCGCGATGGTGGGGGTAATCTCGCGCTCCGGGGGCACGCGCGGGATCGTCGAAGCCCTGCGGCCGCTGGCCACCACGCCGCGCCGCGCGCAACTCGCCACCTTCTTCGCAGGCGTGGGCATCTTCTTCGACGACTACGCGAACACGCTCATCGTCGGGAACACGTTCCGCCCCGTCACGGACAAGCTGAAGGTCTCGCGGGAGAAGCTGGCCTATCTCGTGGATTCGACGGCCGCCCCCGTCGTCACGATCGCCTTCGTGTCGACGTGGGTCGGCTTCGAGATCTCGCTGATCCGCGACGGACTCCGGATTGCCGCCGAGCAGACCGCCGACCCCGCGCTGGCCGGGGCGCTCGCCTCCGCGAGCCCCTTCACGGTCTTCCTGAGCAGCATTCCGTACCTCTTCTATCCCATCCTCGCCCTGTTCATGGTCGCGGCGGTGATCGCCTCGCAGCGGGATTTCGGCCCCATGCACGGAGCGGAGGTGAGGGCACGCACCGGCGGCGGCGTCTTCCGGCCGGGGTCGCAGCTGATGGTGAACTCCGAGGAGACGGGACTCGATGCGCCGGAGGGCGTGCCCCTGCGCTGGTACAATGCGGCGATCCCCGTGCTGACGGTGGTCCTGACGGTCCTTTTCGGGCTGTATTTCGACGGCCGCGGTGCCGTGGGGCCGGCCTCGCTCTGGGACACGTTCGGCGCGGCGGACCCGTTCAAGGCGATCCTGTGGGGTTCGCTCGCCGGCTGCCTGGTCGCGATCGGGCTGGCAGTGACGCAGCGCATCCTGACGCTGAGCCAGGCGCTCGACGGCTGGCTCGCCGGCATCCGGGCGATGACGATGGGGTTCGTCATCCTCACCCTCGCGTGGTCGCTCGGCGAGGTTACGAGTCAGCTCGCGACGGCGCCGTACCTGACCCAGATCCTCGAAGGCAACCTCGCGCCGGAACTCGTCCCGGTCATCACTTTCGTGACGGCCGCGATCGTCAGCTTCTGCACCGGCACCTCGTGGGCCACGATGACCATCCTGCTCCCGCTCGTGGTCCCGCTTATCGTCGCCCTCGGCGGCGCCACGGGCTTCGAGGCCGGAGGCGGCGAGCTGCTCGTGAGTTCGATCAGTTCGGTCCTCGCCGGGTCGATCTTCGGGGACCACTGCTCGCCCATCTCCGACACGACCGTGCTCAGCTCGATGGCGTCGGCGTGCGACCACATGGACCACGTGCGAACGCAACTTCCCTACGCGCTCGTCGTCGCGGTGGCCGCGATGCTCTTCGGCCATGTGGGGACGTCTTACGGACTGTCGCCCTGGATCGCCCACCTGCTGGGGATCGGCACGGTCATCGTCGTGCTGCGCTTCGTCGGAAGGCCCGTTCCCGCGGGAAGCTGACGGCCCCGGCGTCGCGCGCACACGCGGGGTCGTCCCCCGGGGCCGGCGGGCAGCCGCCGTGACGCGGATTTCGTGACACGCGATTGATAATCCATTATCATCACGCCCTGATGAAAAACTCTCTCGCAACTCTCGCAACGGCCCCGTCGAGGGTCTCGTCGGGTGCGTCTCTGGCTTCGGGATCGCGCGTGGTGGCGTGCGCCGCGGTCTGGTGCGGCGTGCACTGTGCGCTCACGCCGTTTCTCGTCGCGGCGGCACCCGCGCTTGCGCTCTCCGAGGGCGTCGAGCGAGCGGTTTGGGCCGGGACCTTCGTCCTCGGCGCGGTCATGCTCGCCCTGGGCCCGGCCCGCAGGAACGCGGCGGTGCTGCTCATCTTCGCGGGGGGGACCGCACTCTGGTTCGCCTCCCTCGCCGGTTGGCTCGAGCCGCTGCCCGAGACCGGGACGTCGACCGCCGGCAGCCTGGTCCTCGCAGGCGCGCTTTTTCAGGGCGCCCGCATCTGCCAGGCCGGCGCGGGCGCGTGCGCGGTATGTGACGAAGAGGAGCCCACGGATCAACGAAGCTGACGCCGACCGTCCCCTCTGGTCCGGGTAGACTGCCAATGCAACGAGACACCCGTCAACGCAGGGCGATTCGGGACGTGTTCATGAGCGTCGCGCGCCCCCTCACGGCGGATGAGGTCCTCGAGCACGGCCGGCGGATCGTGCCGTCGCTCGGGATCGCGACCGTCTATCGGAACGTGAAGGCCCTCGTCGCCGAAGGGTGGCTGTCGGAAGTCGAGCTTCCGGGCGGTGGGCTTCGGTACGAGTTGGCCGGCGGGCCGCATCACCACCACTTCCTCTGCCGCACGTGCGATCAGGTGTTCGACGTGCACCACTGTCCGGATGAAATCGAAGAGTGGGCCCCCGAGAGCTTCGAGGTCGAAAGCCACGAGCTGGTCCTCTTCGGCCGCTGCGAGGAGTGCGTCTGACCGGCCGCCCGGCCGCTTTGACGCCGCAGCCGCCGCGCTAGCGCCGCTGGCGGAAGAAGTCCCGCAGGAGACGCGCGGATTCCTCGGCAAGCACGCCGGGCACGAGCTCCACTCGATGGTTCAGCCGCGGGTCGCAGACCAGGTTCTCGACCGAGCCACACATCCCCGCCTTGGGATCCGCGGCCCCGAACACGACGGTGCGGACGCGGGCCAGGACCGCGGCGCCGGCGCACATCGCGCACGGTTCGAGGGTGGCGTACAGGGTGTGTCCCTCCAGCCGCCAGTCGCCGAGGCGGGCGGCGGCGGCGCGCAACGCCAGAACCTCCGCGTGTGCCGTAGGGTCGGAGTCCGCGCGAGTCCGGTTATGCGCCTCCGCCACGATCTCGCCCCCCGCGTCGAGGACGAGCGCGGCGACGGGCACCTCCCCCCTCTCCCCGCCGAGCGTCGCGAGTTCCAGCGCCCGCCGCATCGGCGCCTCGTGCTCCGCGGGCCAGGTCCGGTTCACGCCGTGGCCATCCGGGCGTCGAGGGCACGGGCTGCGGCGAGAACCCGGGCCAGCGTCCGCTCCCGTCCCATCGCTTCGAGCACCTCGAAGATGCCGGGGCTCACAGCCTGGCCCATGAGCGCAACGCGGAGGGGATTGATGATCCGCCCCGCGCCGACCTCGAGTTCCGCCGCGAGACCCCGCACCTCGGATTCCAGCGTCTGCACGTCGCGGAACGCCGCCTCCCCGGCGAGACGCTCTGCCAGAAGCCGGAGGTGGAAGGCCGTCTCCTCCGGCCGTTTCCAGAAACGCTTCACCGCATCTTCGTCGTAGCGGATGCCCGCGGCGAAGAAGGGAGAGACCTGCCGCGCGAGCGCGGGCAGCGTCCGCGGACGTCCCTTCACGAGATCGATGATCCGCGCCAGGCGCTCGGGCGAGGAATCGAGTCCGGGGTGGGTCTCGGAAAGGTCCCGCCCGTCCTCCCGCGCCTCCCGGCCGAGAATCTCGACGACGGCTCCGGCCAGGTCGGCCGCCGGAGCGTCGGCGATGTGGCGCCCGTTCAGCCAGCCGAGCTTCTCGAGATCGAACACCGCGCTCTTCTTCAGCACGCGGCTGATCGAAAACGCTTTCGTCAGGCCTCCGACATCGAACACCTCCCGGTCGTCTCCCGGAGACCAGCCGAGGAGCGCGAGGAAGTTCACCATCCCATCGGGCAGGTAGCCCTCGTCGCGATAGGCGAGGACGGACATCGCGCCGTGGCGCTTGGAGAGTCGCTTGCCGTCCGAGCCGAGGATCAGGGGCACGTGTCCGAAGGCGGGGAGCGGCCGGCCGAGGGCGCGATAGAGGAGGATCTGCTTCGGCGTGTTCGAGAGATGGTCATCGCCGCGGATCACATGCGTCATCCCCGCCTCCGCGTCATCGGAGACGACGGCGAGATTATAGACGGGCGTCCCGTCGGAACGGAGGATGATGAAGTCGTCGATCGACCCGGCCGGGAACGACATCGGCCCGTGGATCATGTCCTCCCACTCGATCGCCTCCTCCGGCGCCCGAACCCGGACGGCGAACGGCTCCCCCGCATCGGCCCGCGCGTCGGAGACGGCGGCGTCCAACCGCCCGCAGCGGCCGTCGTACCCGTATCCCGCCCCGGCCCGCTTCGCCTCCTCGCGCCGCGCGGCGAGTTCCTCCGCAGTGCAGAAACACCGGTAGGCGGCCCCCTGGCGGAGCAGCTTCAGGGCATCGCGCCGGTGGCGCTCGACGCCGTCCGCCTGGAACACCGGACCCTCGTCCACCTCCAGACCCAGCCATGCGAGTCCGTCCACGATCGCCTGCGTGTGTTCGGGGCGGGAACGCGCCCGGTCCGTATCCTCCACGCGCAGGAGGAACGTCCCGCCCGCGCTGCGAGCATACAGCCAGTTGAACAGCGCCGTGCGCGCGCCGCCCACGTGCAGGAAACCGGTGGGGCTGGGGGCGAACCTCACCCGGACCGTCATGAACGCTCCTCTTCCGTCGGGGAACCGTCTTCCGTTGGGGAACCGGTCGAACTCCGCGCGCCCGCGCATCCGGGCCGGGATTGTTCCATCTTGGATGGACGACCCATAGGATGCCACGCATGAGCCCCGGATCCGCCTTCGTCCTCCCCGGCCTCCGCAGTCCGTTTGCGAAGATCGACCGCGAACTTTCGCGCCTCGACAGCCTGGCGCTGTCCGCCCCGGTCATCCAGCAGACGGTGGCGGGAGATGGGGGGCCGGGCCGCGAGAACGCGGGGCGGATCGATCTCTTCCTGTGGGGCGCGGTCATCCCCTCGCTCACGGTGAGCAACTGGGGCCGTGAGGTCTGGTTCGACGCGGGTCTCGAGGCGCGCGTCCCGGCCCAGGGCATCGTCCAGGCGTGCGCCACCTCCATCGCCGCCGCGACCCACGGCGCGGGTCAGGTGGCCGGGGGACGGGCGGATCTCGTCCTCTGCGGCGGCGTGGAATCGACGAGTCACACGCAGATCGGACTCTCGCCGGGACTCAGCCGGACGATCCGACGCGCGGGGAGCGCGGGCAGCCCGGCGCGCATGGTGCGGACGCTGGCGGGGATTCGCCCCCGCGACTTCCGGATCTCGGCGCCGGCGGTGAAGGAGCGGACGACGGGGAAGACGATGGGAGGGCACGCCGAGGAGATGGCCCGCGAATGGGACATCTCGCGCGAGGCTCAGGACCGATTCGCGCTCGCGAGTCACGAGGGCGCCACCCGGGATGAGGGCGCGTTCTTCCGGCGGCTCCTCGTCACGCCCGGCACCTTCCCCGTCGATCGCGACACCCTCCCGCGCGCCGGGACGTCGATGGAGAAGCTCGCCGGCCTTCGCCCGGCCTTCTCCCGTTCCGGGGGGACGCTCACCGCGGGCAACTCCACGCCCCTGACGGACGGAGCCGCGGCGTGCTGGGTCGCGTCCGAGGCGGGACTCTCCTCGCTTCCCGACTCGCTGCCGCGGGCGCGCCTCCTCGACTGGCGGCAGGCCGCCATCGATCCGGACCGCGAGGGGCTCCTCATCGCCCCGGCCATCGCGATTGCCGAACTTCTGCATCGCCACGGACTCACGCTCGAGGACATCGGGCTGTGGGAGTTCCATGAGGCGTTCGCGGCGCAGGTCCTGTGCACGGTCGCGGCGCTGGAGGACTCGAGGTGGCTCGCCGCCCGTTCCTCCGTGAAGGACGGCCTCGGCGCGTTCCCGCGCGACCGGATCAACCCCAACGGCGGGAGCGTCGCGCTCGGACACCCGTTCGGCGCCACCGGGGCGCGCATCCTCTCCCAGACGGTGCTCGACCTCGCGGAACGGCCGGCCGGGACGCGGGCGATCGTCAGCGTGTGCGCCGCGGGCGGCCTCGGCCACGTGGCGCTCCTGGAGGCCGTCTAGCGGCGGAGTTCGAAGGTCAGGCCCAGGAGCGCGGTGACGAGGACGAGTGCGTTCGCCTGGTGCAGCGCGGCAAGCGGGATGGGGACGAAGAGGAGCAGCGTCGCAACCCCCAGCACCGCCTGCGCCCACGCGGCCGCGAAGCCGGCGTGCGCCCACGTCCTCGCCGGGGCCGGGGCGCGCCGCGCGCAGGCCCACCAGAGCGCCGTCACACCCCCGAGCAGGACCATCGCGAGGACGCGGTGGTTGAACTGCGCCGTCGTCCTGTCCTCAAACGGACTCAGCCACCAGGGGGACGCCCCGAAGAGGTCCGGGGGAATCCAGCCGTCCCCCATCGTGGGGAACGTGTTGTAGACGAGTCCCGCGTCCAGACCGGCCACGAAGCCGCCCGAGAGCAGCGTGAGCGCGGCGAGCCCGAGTACGACGGTGGACCCCCGGGGGAGGCCGGCGGAGCCGCGGGGGAGGCCGGCGCCCGACGTGGGTTCCAGGCCCCCGTTTTCCGCCGCGGGGCGCAGCAGCGAGAGCGCGGTCCAGAGCGTGAGGGCGTAGACGAGCACCGCAAGCGAGAGATGCGCGGTCAGGCGGTAGGGACTCACGCGGGGGATGTCGACGAGCCCGCTCTGTACCATCCACCAGCCGAGCAGCCCCTGGGCGCCTCCCAGCGCAAGAAGGAGCAGGAGGCGCGGGATGAGAGACGGCGGGATCATCCGGCGGAGAAGGAAGACTGCGAAGGGGATGATGAAGACGAGTCCGATCACGCGCCCGAGAAGCCGGTGCGCGTACTCGAACCAGAAGATGCGCTTGAAGTCGGCCAGCGACATCCCCCGGTTCACGAGCCGGTACTCCGGAGAGTCGCGATAGGCGGCGAACTCGCGCTCCCACCCCTCGGCGCTCAGCGGAGGCACGACGCCGCTCACCGGTTCCCAGTCGACCATTGAGAGGCCCGATCCGGTCAGGCGCGTCACACCTCCCACGACGAGCGTCGCCGCAACGAGGGTGCAGCCGACCAGGAGCCAGGCGGCGATGATCCGCGCGTGGCGTCGCGGCATGCTCTGAACGGAAGGCGATGGCATGAGGGTTCCGGGGTGCGTTTGCGCCGGTTTCGTGACCTGTGCGAACTTCGGTCCCTCCCGGAGTCGCCGGGGCGCGGAAGATAGACGGGGACGGTGGAGAGGCCAAGCGCGATGTCGGACTCCGGACGACGCGGCAGATCACGGATTTCGCTGTTCGCGCTGAAGCGGCTGGCCCCGCGGTTGCGGGCCCACCGGCCGGCTCTCGTCGGCGCCGGGGTCTGCCTCCTCCTGAGCACGGCGATCGGGCTCGCCTTCCCCCTCATCGTCCGCTACCTGATGGACGCCGCCTTCGGCAACGGGGACGCCGCGCTCCTCGGCACGATCGCGCTCGGACTGCTCGGACTCTTCGCGCTCCAGGGCGTGTTCAACTTCGGCGAGACGTACTGGCTGGGGGCGACGGGCGAGCGGGTCGTGACGCAGTTGCGCGACGAACTCTTCTCCAGGCTCGTCGCGCTCCCCCCCGGCTTCCACGCGGGCCGAACGAGCGGCGAACTCACCTCGCGGCTGGCCTCCGACTGCTCGACGCTGCAGCAGATCATGGGGCACCAGATCGCCGAACTCGTGCGGCAGGTGCTCTTTCTCGTCGGCGCCGCGATCCTCCTCACGCTGCTTCACTGGCAGCTGATGCTGACGACGCTGACGGTCGCCCCCGTGGTCGTGCTCGCCGGCTTCGCGCTCGGCCGCCTTCTGCGGCGCCGGAGCACCGAGGTGCAGGATCGTCTCGCCGCCGCGCACGCGGTCGCGGACGAGGCCTTCGGCCAGATCGAGGTCGTGCAGGGGTTCGTGCGTGAGGAATGGGAGCGGGAGCGGTACCGTGCCGGGATTCGCACGGCGCTCGAGGCGGCGCTCTCGCGGGCGGTGGTGCGCGCGCTGCTCTTCGGCATCCTCACGGTCGTCGCCTTCGGCGGCATCGTCGTCGTCCTCTGGCAGGGCGGACGGCTCGTGCTGGCGGCGCAGATCACGGCGGGACAGCTGGTGTCGTTCCTCCTCTACGCCTTTTCCGTCGCGGCGGCGATCATGGCGCTCGCGTCGCTCTGGGGTTCGTACCAGGAGGCGCAGGGCGCCGCGCGGCGCGTCTTCGACCTCCTCGACCGCGAGAGCGAAATCGTGGACCCGGAAGCCCCGGAATCGATCTCGGGAGAAGGACCGCCGGAGATCGCCTTCGAGGGCGCCTCGTTCCGCTACGGCGAGAGCGAACCGTGGGCGCTGGAGGGGATTGGGGCGACGATCGCGCCCGGAGAAGTCGTCGCGCTCGTGGGCCCGAGCGGCGCCGGGAAGACGACCTTCGCATCACTCATCCCCCGCTTCTGGGACGTGACCGAGGGAAGGGTCCGCGTGCGCGGGACCGACGTTCGAGCCTGCGGCGTCGCGGAGCTGAGATCGCGGATCGGCATCGTGCCGCAGGACCACCCGCTCTTCGCGGGGACGATCGGCGAGAACATCGCGTACGGGCGGCTGGACGCGGACCGCGGGGCGATCGAGGCGGCGGCGGAGGCGGCGCATGCGCGCGAGTTCATCGACCGGCTGCCGGACGGCTACGACACACGGGTCGGCGAGCGCGGCGTCCGGCTCTCCGGCGGACAGCGTCAGCGGATCGCAATCGCCCGCGTCCTCCTCAAGGAACCCGAGATTCTCATCCTGGACGAGGCGACGAGCGGCCTCGACGCCGAGAGCGAGGCGCTGGTCGAGGAGGCGCTGCAACTCGCCTCCGCGGGGCGGACGACGGTCATCATCGCCCACCGCCTGCGCACGGTGCGGCGCGCCGACCGGCTCTTCGTTCTGGACCGGGGACGCCTCATCGACAGCGGTCCGCACGACGCGCTGATCGATCGCTGTGAACTCTATGCCCGCCTCTACGAGGGCCAGCAACTCGCCTAGCGGAGGAGGGCTTCGATCTCAGCCGTGAGGGATGCGGCGGTCTGGGGACCGAGGAGTTCCTTCCGGATCCATCCCTCCTGGTCCACGATCACCGTGGTCGGGAAGCCCACGGCCCCGAAGGTCCCGACCGCGTCATCCATCCCCATCATCCAGTTCGGGTATTCGACGCCGAACTCCTCGATGAAGGCACGGATCTCGCCGACGTCGCCGGAATCGACGGCGAGTCCGAGCATGACCACGGGCCGGCCGTCGTAGATGCGGGCAAGTTCCACGAGTTCCGGAAGCTCATCGCGGCACGGGAGGCACCAGGTACCCCAGAGGTTCGCGACGACGACATTGCCCCGCAGGTCGGGGAAGCTCGCCTCGCCGCCCTCCAGGGTGCGGAAGACGTCTTCGGGCGCCGGTTTCGCGCCCGAGGGCACGGCGTCCGTGTAGCTCACCGCAGCGCCGCCATCCGCCGCTTCTCCATCCGCCGCGTCGCCCCCCGGGCCGCACCCGTAGCCGGCCAGCCCGAGGAGGGCGACGGCACCCCGCCCGGTCAGCATCCCGCCGCCTCGTCGGTGCTCGATTCCTCGTCGGCGCTCGCTTCCCCGCCGGCACCCGGCGTCAGGACAACGCCGGGAAGCGCCCATGTCAGTTCGCCCTCGTCGACGACGAAGGTGCCGGCCACGAGCACGAAATCGACGCCCGACGGATACTGGTGCGGCTCGAAGAAGGTCGCGTGGTCCTGGAGCTCGTCGAGGTCGAGCACCGCGATGTCGGCGACGAGCCCCTCCCGTATGAGGCCGCGGTTCCGGATCCCCATGAGCTGCGCGGGAAGCGACGTCATCGAACGCACCGCGCTCTCCACCGACAGCACGTCCAGGTCCATCGCATACCGCTTGATCTTTCGCGGGAAGGTGCCGTAGAAGCGGGCGTGCACGGGTCCGTCGTCCGGGAGCGCGATCCCGGCGTCGGAGGCCGTCACGAGCCACGGATGGGCCGAGAACTCCTCGACATCGATCTCGGAGAGGGAGAAGCCGCGCAGGCGGGCGCCGCCCGGACGCGTGCGGTACCCTTCGAGTTGCAGGCGGATCGCCACGTCCACGGGGAACGCGTTCCACTCCGCCGCAAGCTCCGCTACCGTCTTTCCCACCAGCGTCTCGTCGGGATGGTCCATGACGACGAGGTTCTCCGGCCCGCCGCGGCGTCCGATCTCGTGGGCGATGTCGAGCCGCACCTCTTCGCTCCGCAGGGGATCGCCGAGCGCTTCCGTGAGCCGCGAAGCGTAGTCGACCGCCTCCCGGCTGCGCGGGCCGCCTCCGAATCCGCCGCCGGGGAAGATCCAGCGGGGGAGGAGTACCGTGCTCCCGTCGCTTCCCGTCGTATTGTACGGGTACTGGTCCGCCCAGATCGGCACGCCGCGCGCCCGGGCCCGCTCGATCAGGTCCACGAGCGCCCGCCCCGCTCCCCAGAAATCCGAGCCGCGGGCCTTGATGTGGGTCGCCACCGTCGTCACGCCCGTGCGCTCCGCGACTTCGATGTCCTCGATGATCGTCTCGATCATGGTCGGCGGCCCCGGATCGTCCTGGCTCGGCCAGAACCACATCGGCGTCATGCCGGAGCTGCGCTCGTGCACGATGTAGAGGCCGCCCCCGCGTCCCGCCGCCTCGACGAGGGGGAAGAGTTCGGAGGTTTCGCTCCAGATCCCCGGGAAGTACTCGAGCCCCGCGCTGAGCCCGTAGGCCCCCTCGGCCATGCCCTGCTCCACGAGTTCCGTCATCCGCTCGACTTCGGCCGGCGTCGAAGGGCGCATGACGTCGTCGCCCAGCGCCATCGCGCGGATCGTGTTGTGCCCGACCATGAGCGCCGCGTTGGGCCCGTGGCCGCGCGACTCCAGCCGTGCGCGCTGATCGGCGATCGGCCACGGCGATCGGCCGTCCTGGTTCACCACGACGGTCGTCACGCCCTGGCTCACGAGGTTCGGGGCGGCCCGGCGGCGCGCGCCCTCGCTGCCGGCATCTCCCGCCTCGTCGAGTCCCTGGTCCGCGTGCGAATGAATGTCGATGAATCCGGGGACGACGTAGCGGCCGTCGAGTTCGATCACGCGGCCGGCCGTGGCGTCGGCGAGGTCCCCGACCCGGGCGATGCGTCCGCCGCGGATCCCGACGTCGGCCCGATACCACGGATTCCCCGTGCCGTCCAGCACGCGTCCGCCTCGCAGCAGGATGTCGAATGCGGGCTCCTGCGCGGCGACGGTCGCCATGTGCAGGAACCCGAAGACGGCCGCAACAAGAAGCATGCGAAGGTCACGGCGGTTCATGGTCGCTCCCCCTGTGAGAGATCCCGGGTCGTGGGCCGCAAGCTAAGACAGGTCGCACACGAGTCCAACCGGAGGGTTTGGCGAGCGCCGCGCGACGGGGTAACATCGGCGGGCCATGAACGATCTTCTTCTGCGCGCGCTCGCGCGCGAACCCGTGGAGCGGACCCCGGTGTGGTTCATGCGGCAGGCGGGCCGCTCCCTCCCGGCCTACCGCGAACTTCGGCGGGCGCACGGGTTCCTCGAACTCGTGCGCGACCCGGAGGCGGCCGCGCAGGTCACGCGACTCCCGCTCGAGTACTTCGATGTGGACGCTCTCGTCCTCTTCATGGACCTGTCGACGCCGTTCGAGGCCGCCGGGATCGAGATCGAACTGAGGGCCGGCGTCGGGCCCGTTCCCCTGCCCCCCTGGGGCGGCCTCGAGGATGTGGACCGCCTGCGTCCCTTCGAGCCGCGGGAGCGACTAGACTTCGTGCTCGAAGCGATCCGCCTCCTCGCGGCGGACGAGGCGCGCCCGATCCTCGGCTTCGTGGGGGCCCCCTTCACCCTGTGCTCGTACCTCACGCGCGGCACGCGCGACAGCCGGCTCGCCCAGCTTCGGGCCTTCATCCTCCGGTCTCCCGGACTCTGGGACCGGCTCGCGGGGTTTTGGGCAGAGCACCTGGCGGAGTTCGCGATCGCGCAGCACGAGGCCGGCGCCGGCGCGATCCAGGTGTTCGATTCGTGGTCGGGCATCCTTGCTCCGGACAGCTACCGGACACACGTGCTCCCGTACTCACGCCGCCTGCTGGAGCGCCTCCGCGAGAGGGGCGTCCCCACCGTGCACTACGGCGCGACGCACGCCGCGGTAGCGGAGGCGGGAGGCGATGCGATCAGCGTCGATTGGCGCACACCCCTCGACGAGGCATGGAAGATCGTCGGCCCGGAGCGCGCGATCCAGGGGAACCTCGACCCGGCCTGCGTTCTCGCGGGCGAGGAGGCGGCGCGCGCGGCGACGCGCGACGTGCTGCGCCGGGCAGGCGGCAGGCCCGGCCACGTCTTCAACCTCGGACACGGCCTCCACCCGGACTCCGATCCGGCGGTGATCGCCGCCGTCGTCGACGAGGTGCGACGCTGGAGTCCGCCGGACGAGAACTGCTGAGGACGTTGCCCGCGGGAACGCCGGCCGGCGGGATGGCGCTATGCGTGCGCGGCGAGACGCTCCGCCACCGACTCGGCTTCGGCGATTCGACTCGATATCCCCAGCCGTCCCGTGTAGCCGGCGGCGAGCGTGATGCCCGGAGGAAGATCGAGTCCGTCCAGCGCCGTCCACGAGCCGTCATACGCCGGGAGCCGCGGCCGGGCCGTGCAGAGCGGGGCCGCCGCCACCCCGTGGATCGCCTCGTACTCCTCGGCCGCGGTCCGCTCGACTCTGGCTGAATTCCATGCAGCCAGATCAGGGTCGAGGCCGCCGCCCAGGTAGGCCGTGCAGAGGCCGTCGCGCCCGAACAGCGAGGCGTTCCACGTCACGCCGCGCGTGCGCCACCGTTCCCCCAGCGCGACCTGGAACCCGAACCCTTCCGGCGCGCCCTCCACTTCCAGCGGCACCACGGCCACGCGGTGATACCGCAGCTCCGCGAGGCGGTCGGCGGCCGCGGGGGCGACCGGCCTCAGAAGCTCCGCCGCGACGGGCGCCGGCGTCGCGATCACTACGTGGTCCACGGCTTCGGAGTCCGGGCGGACGCCCCCCTGACCGATCTCGAACCGCCGGCCGGAGCGGCGGATCTCCTCGACCGGGGCGGACACGCGGACCCGTTCCGCATGCCGGCGCGCAATCGCGCGCGGGAGCGTGCCCATGCCCTCCCGAAAGGTGAAGGCGGGCGGCGTGGCGTCGGGCTCCCGGCGCTGCGCCGCGGCGAGCAGACTGCGCTTCACACCGAGCGGTCCGAGGAACATCGGAAGGACCCGCGCCGCCGGCATCGTCTCCGGGTCCGAGCCGAAGGTCGCGGAAACCAGGGGGCCGAAGAGTCGGGCGTACGCCTGGCGGCCGAGCTTGCGGCTGAAGTAGCGGGCCACGGACTCCTGCGGCCGAATCCCCCCGGTGAGGGGTTCGAGGGCGGTGCGGGCGCGTCCGGCCAGCGAGAGCAGATCGCCCGTCAGGAGCCCGCGCGGCCGGGTCGGTACGACCCGCAGGCGGCCGCGGGCCCAGATGAACAGCCGCGCTCCGGGCCGCGCCTCCAGGATCTTCCCCCGAAGCTCCAGTTCATCGACGAGTCGCCGCACGGGAGGCGAAAGCCGCGTACGCTGGGGGCCGAGTTCGACGACCCCACCGTCGTGACGGGCGGTGCGGATCACCCCGCCGACGTCGTGGGCTCCCTCGAAGAGAATCGAGTCGACACCACGCCGCGCGAGGGCGTGCGTGAGCGCCAGCCCCGTGATCCCTCCGCCGATGATTCCGACCCGCATGCCTCCCCCTTCCGGCCTCCCGCGAGGAAGCGGCCACCCTTCGAACCCTCTCGCGCCGGGAGGCGGCAACGTTCCGAACCCTCCCGGCGCGGGCAAGCGGGGGACCGCGCCGATATGTTCGAGCGATGGCGAACTCCGAACCCCGACCCGCCGTCCTCCTCCTGAATTTCGGCGAACCGGGAGGAGCGGACCCGGGCGCCGTCACCCGCTTCCTGGAGCGGATCTTCCTGGCGAACGCGCGGCTGGAGCCGCACGTGGACACGGCAGCGGCCCGTGCGCGAAGTCGCGAACTCGCGCGGCGGCGGACGCCCGGTCTGCTCGAGGTCTACGAAAGGATCGGCGGCTCACCGCTCGACCGTCAGGCGGAGGCGCAGGGCGCCGCGCTCGACCGGGCGCTGAAGGTCCGCGGCCACCCGATGAGCGTGGCCGTGGGGATGCAGTTCACCGAGCCGTCGATCGAGGAAGCGCTGCGCCGCCTGCGCGATACCGGAGCCCCGGCGCTCGTGCCCCTGCCGGTGTACCCGCTGTGCGGTCCTTCGACCACCGTCGCGGCGCTGGACGAAGTCGAGCGGGCGCTCGAGCGTATCGGGTGGCGCCCCGAGGTGCGCGGCGTGACCGGGTGGCATCGTCATCCCCGCTACGCGCGCCTTCGCGCCGAGGCGATCCGCCGCACCGCCGCGGAAGCCGGGTGGAGCCTGACCGACCCGGGCGTCCGCCTCGTGTTCAGCGCCCACGGCACCCCGCTTCGGTACATCGAAGAGGGCAGCCGCTACGTGGAATACGTCGAGGAGTGGTGCGCGACTCAGGCGCGCGCGCTCGGCGTGGAGGCGTGGACGCTCGGCTACCAGAACCACTCGAACCGACGGATCGAATGGACGCCGCCGGACATCGAGACGGCGCTGGAGTCCCTCCCGGGCGTCGCGAAGATCCTCGTCGACCCCATCAGCTTCATGCACGAGCAGTCCGAGACGCTGATGGAACTCGACGTGGATCTCGCCGGGCACGCCGCTGGACTCGGCCTCGAGTTTCGCCGCGTCCCCGTCCCGCACGACGACGGGGCGTTCGCCGAGGTGCTGGCCGACCTCGCGCTGGCGGCGCTGGGCCTCGACCTCCCCGCCCTCCCTCCCCGGACTTCGTGCCGGTGTCGCCCCGGGACGGAGGTCTGCTTCAACGGCGAACCGGTCGCCTGACGGCCGCCGCGACGCAACCGGCCGCCGCGCCTTCGCTCAGCCCTCCGGGCGCGCGGTGAGGTCTTCGATGACACGGCCGCCGACGCTGTCCACCTGCCCGCGGATGACGCACGCGAGCATGTCGGCGGCTTCGCGGAGCATCGACGCCGGTTCCCGCCGGTCTCCCTCGAAACGCACGACCTCGCCGAGGAAGATTCCGACCAGCTGAGTGGACCCGGACTCGCCGCCGCCCGCCTTGATCGCGTCGTCGTACGCCGCGCCGGGGACGCTGGCCCTCCACGGTTCATCCCGCTCGGATCCGCCCGGCGACGCCCGGTCCATCGGCACGAGCGCGAGAAGGCTGCCCTCCATGCCGGGACCGCCCTTCCGGACGTTCAGCGCGAGCGAGACCGGCCTGTCGAAGAGGTCCATCTCGAGAAAGTCCTTCACGCTGTCGTGGGGGATGGCGCAGCGCCCGATCGGCCTGTCTTCGTGAAAGGTCCCGATACAGATGCTGCCCCGGGGCGTCAGGTGGTGCTCGACCGGCCGGACATCGAGCTTGAGGGGGGTGGCGGTGCCGACGAGGACGTGTTCGCGACGGTTCTCGGCTTCGCGCGACGGGGGGAGCATGTCTCCGAAGAACAGTGTCGTCATCCCAGCACCTCCCGGTCGGTCGCAGCCGTCTTTCCTCCCGAGCACCGATACGCGATCACGCCCCGCAAGTTCCAATGTCGCCCGCGCGGGCAGCGCGCGATAGTCTCACCGCGCACATGCGCCCCGCCCGCGCACCCGATGACGCACGAATCGAATACGGAGAGTGTATGACCCGCGGCTTTCTCGACGTCATGGAGGCGTGGAAGGGCGAGTCCGTCGTCACCGCCTTCGACGCCGCCACCGGCGCCTGGATCTTCGTCGCCCTGCACGACACGCGGCTGGGTCCGGCCGCCGGAGGCACCCGGATGACCTCCTATCCCACGCCCGTGGACGGCCTGATCGACGCCATGCGCCTCGCCGAGGGCATGACGTGGAAGTGGGCGGGCGTCGGAATTCGGTATGGCGGCGGCAAGGCGGTCATCGCCGTCCCGGACGACCTGGGCGACGAGGCCCGCGCCGGCCTGATCGACCGCTACGCGGCCCGTCTCATCTCGCTCCGCGGCGCCTTTCAGACCGGCGTGGATCTCGGCACGACGCCGGAGGACATGGCCCGGATCGGAGCCATCTCCGGGTACGCCGTCGGCCTCGTGGACGGGAAGCCGGGCGATCCCGGGCCGTACACGGCGCGGGGCGTGGTCGCCGGGATCCGGGCCGCGCTCGAGCACCGCTTCGGCGAGGTGGACCTCGGCACCCGCTCAGTGCTCATCCAGGGACTCGGCGATGTCGGCCTCCCCCTGGCCGGGCTCCTGACCGAGGCCGGGGCAACGCTCTACTTGACGGACCTGCGCGAGGAGGCCGCCGAGCGGGCGCGGACGCGCTTCGGCGGCGTCGTCATCCCCGCCGACGACCTTTGGGATGTGGACGTGGACGTGTAT
Organism: Candidatus Palauibacter polyketidifaciens; assembly: GCF_947581785.1. Lineage (NCBI taxonomy): Bacteria > Pseudomonadati > Gemmatimonadota > Gemmatimonadia > Candidatus Palauibacterales > Candidatus Palauibacteraceae > Candidatus Palauibacter > Candidatus Palauibacter polyketidifaciens. The sequence goes on from NZ_CANPVO010000003.1 coordinate 34,732, forward strand.
GCGCCCTGCGCCGTCGGGGCGACGCTCAACCCCGACACGATTCCCCGTCTCCGGTGCCGGATCGTGGCCGGTTCCGCGAACAACCAGCTCCTCTCCGAGGCCGATGGAGAGAGACTCCACGAGCGCGGGATCCTCTACGCCCCCGACTACGTGATCAATGCCGGCGGGGCCGCCGCCTTTGCCGCCATCCATCGGGGCGAGAGGGAGGAGGCCCGGCTCCGGGCGAGCGTCGACGAGATCGGGTCCTCGCTGCGGGAGATATTCGAGGAGGCGGCCGCCGCCGGAGAATCGCCGCTCCACGCCGCCCGCCGGCGAGCCCGGCGCTTCCTCGACGCCACCGGCGGACCGCTCTCGCCCGCCGCCTAAGCCGCCGGCGCCGAATCGCCCCCCGGCGCCCGCCGGTTACCGGCGGGAGGCGATGCGGTCGAGCGGCTTTTTCGTGATGTCCGGGACGAGCGCGTCGTCCGCCGGATAGCCCACGACGAGCAGCAGGAAGGGCCGTTCGTTGGCAGGGCGGTCGAGGACCTTGTTCAGGAAGCCCATGGGGCTCGGCGTGTGGGTGAGGGTGGCGAGCCCCGCGTGGTGCAGCGCCGTGATGAGGATCCCCGTGGCGATGCCGACGGATTCCGTCACGTAGTAGTTCTTGAGCTTCTCCCCGTCGCGCACCTCGTAGCTCTCCGCGAAGATCGCGATGAGGACGGGCGCCCTCTCCAGGAACGGCTTGTGCTCGTCCGTCCCGAGGTGGGCGAGCGCCTGCAGCCAGGCGGCCGGCGCACGATGCGCATAAAAATCACGCTCCTCCTTCTCCGCTTCCACCCGGATCCGGCGCTTCACCTCGGGGTCGCGCACGACAACGAAGTGCCACGGCTGCCGGTTCGCGCCGTTGGGCGCCGTCCCCGCCGCCTCGATGCAGGCGTCGATGACCTCCTCCGGGACAGGTTCGCCGGAGTACTCCCGGACCGTCCGGCGGCGTCGCACCTCGTCGCGGAAGGCCCGGGCGCGGCGCACCATCTCCGCCTCTTCACGCCGCGTGAACGTCGCCAGCGGCACCGGGCGGTACGCACCGCCGTCCGTCATCGGATCGATCTGCGAGTCAGGGGACCGGCGCGGGACTCAGCGGATCCCGACGAGGCCCCGCGTCGCCTGAACGAGTTCGCGGGAGTCGTATCCGACGCCGTCCTTGAACACCCAGCGGACGGCCCGGATCGCGCTCGGATCGCTCCCGGGATCGCCGTTCAGCACGATGAGATCGGCGAGTTTCCCGGCTTCGACCGTGCCGAGTTCGTCGTCCACCCCGAGAATCCTCGCCCCGTTGGCGCTCACGACCTGCACGGCCTGCACCGGCGAGAGTCCGGCCTCAAGCAGAAGCTCGAAATTCCGCTGGTTCCCGAAGCCGGGGAGCGCGCCGCCGTTGCCCGTGGGATCGACCCCCGCCGCGAGCAACCCCCCGGCGTCGACGAACGCCTTCTCGAAACGCAGTTCGTTCCGGAAGTTCTCGGGATCGGGTCCCATCTCCTGGATGCGCCCGCGCTCGTCCAGGTACGCTTCTCGAAGGTCCGGAGCCATCAGCTCGAGCGTCCGCTCATCCACGACCGCACGGTCCGGGAAGAAGGCCTCGTAGACCGCGAGCGTGGCGGTGAGCCCCACTCCGGCCTCCACCATCGCCTCGATCGTCTCCTGCGCGATGGGTCCCGTGGGGTCCGAGCCGCCGGCCCGCTGCATGATGTTGCCGGGACAGCGGTCGGGCTCCTTCTCCGGCACGAAATCGGACGCCGTGAGCATCCCGTGCTCGAGGTTGTCGATCCCGAGCGCGACGGCCTCCTGGAAACTCACCGAGCACAGGTGCCCGGTGACGCGGAGACCCAGGCGGTGCGCCTCCTCGATCGCCGCCCCGAGTTCGGCGCTCCCGATCGACGTGTACGCCTTCACCCACGTCGCCCCCTCTTCCGCCCAGTACTCGACGAAGCGCCGCGCCTGTTCGGGAGAGGTCATGCGGGCCTGGTGCGGCGAGCCCGTCGAGCCGGTGATGTACGGCGCCGTGATGTGGATGCGGGGACCCGGCGAATCGCCGCGGTCGATCGCATCCTTCAGGTGGACGTCCGCGTAGGGAGTGAAGCTCCCGGTCGTGCGGATCGTCGTGACGCCGGAGCCGAGGTAGAGCCGCGGCGCGCTGAAGCCGAGCTGCACGCGCCGTCCCCCGACGGAGGTGTAGAACAGGTGGTCGTGCATGCCGACCATCCCGGGGATCACGGTGTGGCCGCCCAGATCGTGACGCTCCGCGCCCTCCGGGACGGGGACGGACGAGGCGGGGCCCACCGCGGCGATCCGGCCGTCGCGCAGCAGCACCGTCTGATCCTCGAGCACCGGGCCGCCGGTGCCGTCGATGACGCGTACGTGTTCGAGCGCCACGACCGGCCCCTCCACCGCGACGTAGGCGCGGGTCTGCTCGGACAGCCGGTCGTAGCTCTGCGCGGCGGCCGGCGCGGCGAGCCCCGCGGCGATGGCGAAGGCGAAAATCCCGTTTCGGGCACGACGATATTCGATCATCGGATCCCTACCATTCCTTTCACGGAGTCGATCAGCTTCTCCGAGTCGTAACCCACCCCGTCCTTGAACACGACCGTGACGTTCCTGATGATCGCGGAGTCCGATTCCAGGTCGCCATCGAGCACGATGAGGTCCGCGAGCTTTCCGGCCTCGATCGTCCCCAGTTCGTCGTCCACGCCCATGATCCGGGCGCCGTTCGCGCTCACGATCCGGACCGTCGTCGGGGCATCGAATCCCGCCTCGACGAGAAGCTCGTAGTTGCGCTGGTCCCCGAAACCCGCGATCGCGCCCCCGATCCCCGTCGGGTCCACGCCCGCCGCGAGCACGCCCCCGGCCTCGACGAAGCCGCGCTCGAACGCCATGTGCTTCTGGAGGTGCGCCTCCGTCATCGGCCAATCCGGGTTCGCCTCGATCGCGTCCACCGTCTCGAGGTAGTCCTCCCGCACCTCGGGAGCCATCGCCTCGAGCGTCCGATCGTCGAGGACCGCCCGCCCCTTCGTCATGGGCTCGATCACGGCCATCGTCGAGGTCATTCCCACATCGTTCTCTACCATGGAGAGGATGAGCGCCCGGGCGGTCTCCCCGCTCGGGTCCCCCTCCTCACCGACCGTGACCATGGAATTCGGCGGACACTCGTCGGGCCGCTTCCGCGGGTCGAAGTCCGTCGCCGTCCCGAAGCCGTGCTCGATGTTGTCCATCCCCATGTCGACGGCTTCCTGGAAGGTGATCGAACAGATGTGGCCCGTGACCCGAAGGCCCTGCGCGTGCGCCTCCTCGATGACGGCGGCGAGTTCGGCGCGGCGGATCGTCGTGTACGCCTTGATCCAGGAGGCGCCCTCCCCGGCCCAGTAGCGGACGAAGCGGCGCGCTTCCTCGGGCGAGTTCACCTGCGCCATGTCCCCGAGCGCCGGGTTGGGTCCGGTGACGTACGGCGCGGTGACGTGCATGCGGGGGCCCGGCGCGAGCCCGCGTTCGATGTTCGACTTCACGTTGAGGTCCGCGTAGGGCGAGACGCTGCCCGTCGTGCGGATCGTCGTGACCCCCGCCGCGAGATAGAGACGCGGGGAGGAGATGTTGCCCTGGGCCATCCGGCCCCCGGCGCCCATGAAGAACATGTGGTTGTGGAGCCCGATCATTCCCGGGATCACGGTGTGTCCCGGCAGCTCGTGGACCTCGGCTCCCGACGGGATCTCCACCGTGCCCGACGGACCGGCCGCGGCGATGCGGTTCCCCTCGATCACGACCGTCTGGTTCGTCCGTCCGGCGGCGCCGGTACCGTCGATGACCTTCACGCCGACGAGCGCGACGGTCGGGCCGGCGATGGATACGAACTCGGAGGTCGCCTCGTCGAGTTCGGCCGCGGACTGCGCGGGCAGGTGGACCGGGGCGAGAAGGGCCGCGAGCGCGACGGGGGCCGCGATGAACTTTCTCATGGGAGACTCCTGTGAGTTGGGCCGTTCGGGGCCCGAAAAACCTACCGCGTCACGGCTCCACCGTGAACACCATCTTCATGCCCGCCTCCAGGTGCTCGGCGATGTGGCAGTGCAGCATCCAGTCGCCGGGGTTGGAGAGTTCGAGCAGGAGGTCGAGCGAACCGCCCACGGGGACGACGGCCGTGTCCTTCCAGGCGAGGTTGTCGTGCGCCACGCCGTTCGTGGCGAGGACGAGGAAGCGCTGGCCGTGGATGTGGATCGGGTGCTGCATCTGGTGCAGCGTCTCCCGACGGCTCCGGATCCTCAGCTTGACGACGTCGCCCACGCGGAAGGTCCACCGGATCGCCTCGTTCTCGAGCCCGGTGGAAGGTTCGCGCAGCGTCCACGACACGTTTTCCGGCGTCGACATCAGGTTCATCATCGGCATCGTCCCCGACCACTCGATCGGGTGGAAGTACGCCGAATCCACCTGCATGAGACGCTCGACGACGAGGGGGAGGCCCTGCGTCGACATGTCGAGTTCCAGCTCGAGGTCCACCGGCCCGTCGAAGAGGGGTCGGTGCGGCGCGATCTCGTCCTGCGCGCGCCCGTTCCCCCGCAGCGCCTCGAAGGTCGCGGTCAGCTCCGGCGCCGCGTCCGCCGCGCCGACGCGGACGACGCCCAGCGTGTCCTCTTCCGGGAAGAAGGCGCCGTTGATGTGGTCGATCCCCTGCACCCGGTTCAGCAGCGGAACCTCCCCGCTCTCGGGGAAGGCGACGTGCACGATGTAGCGCTCCGCCGGCGCCATGACGACGCTCTCGACCCACGCCTCCCGCTCGAAGTTGCCCACGTCCGTGCCCACCAGCTTCATCGGCGCTCCGCCGAAGGAGAGGTTGAAGGTCCTCGTGTTCGACGCGTTCGTGAAAAGGAAACGGACGACGGACCCGCGCTCCACATCGAGTGCGTAATCGGGTTCGCCGTTCACGAGCATCGTGTTGCCGAAGCGGCCCATGAGAGCGTGCGTGGCGCGCTCGAGGCCGAAGGGGACGATCCCGTGCTCGCCCATGAGGAGGTCGTCGAGCATCACGATCTCCTCGCGGTGGACGGGACCGAAGTAGTCCGGATCTTCCGAGCGGACCATGATGTTGCCGGCGAGTCCCAGCTCCTGCTGGACGTCCTCGCGGTGGTGGGGGTGGTACCAGTAGAGGCCGGGGTCGGGGAAATGCAGGGTATAGCGGAAGCTCTCGCCGGGGGGGACCACGTCCTGCGTCAGGCCCGGGACGCCGTCGAAACGGTTGTCGAGCCGGAGTCCGTGCCAGTGGATTGCAGTGGGCCAGTCGATCCGGTTCGTGAAGTCGATCGTGACGGTCGCGGCTTCCGGGACCCGGAGGAGGGGCCCGGGGATCTGCCCGTTGAAGCCGTAGCCGAGGATTTCGCGGTTCCCGATGCGGTGGCGCACGTAGACGGCGTCGAGGGAGAGCGCATCGCCGTCGCCGAGTTCGATCAACTCGCGGGGGCGCGAGTCCACGATCTCGCCCTCCCAACCGTCTCCCGGAAGCCAGGGCTCGACGTCCGGCCGAAGTTCCATGAGGGACGGGAGCATCATGACGCCGTCGGGCATTGGCACACCGCCCCACGCGTCGTCCATCGCCATCTCGCCGGGGGGCGTGCGGGAGGCGCCGAGCGCGAACTCGAGGAAGTCGGCGGGCTGCATGCGACTGGAAGGCGACTGGGCCCGCAGCACGTAGGGACCCGCCGGCTCCGCGTCCGCCCCGCCCGCCGCGCCCGATTCCGCGCCGGGTTCCGCACCGGACTCCGCCGTGACCAGGATGAGGAACTTGTTGAACCCGACCTGCCCCACCTCGGCGCGTCCGCGCGCCGGGACCTCTCCGAGCCGCTCGATCGGCCACAGCACCTGGGTCGACGCCCAGGCGACGTAACGGTCGTACGGACCCAGCGTGGAGGGCGGCGGGAGGTTGGTCGAGATCACGGCGTCGTACAGGAGTCGTCCGTCCGGCGTCACCCCCATCGAGAACAGTCCCGGCGGGCGGCGGAGTTCGACCGTGCCGGTCGCGCCGGGCACGCGGGGCGTCGGGAAGAGGGACATGCAGTACAGGTCGGGGTTCGCCGCGCCCCCCGATTCCGCGCCAGGCTCGCAGGCCGCGGCTTCCTGCGGTGGCGGCATATCCGGGGGCGCGCACGCCGACAGCCAGAGCGCCCCGCCGGCGACGAGCGCCGCCGCCGCGGCCCGGACGGCCCTCCGCCCGGAAAGGCGCCGTCCGGGTGAGCGCCGCCCGGATGAGCGCCGCCCGGACGGGAGCCGCCCGGAGGGGCGCCGGGCACCGGGGGTCACTGGGGTCACTGGAGGGCCCGCGTGCGCCCCCCGTCGACGGCGATGGAGACGCCCGTCACGTAGCTGGCGCGCTCGGAGGCGAGAAACGCCACGACCGCGGCGAACTCGTGCGGGTCGCCGAGACGATTTGCGGGGATCGCGGCGTTCCACTCCGCTTCCACCTCCTCCGTCGAGATCCCCGCGGCTTCGGCCCGCACGGCGGCCAGTTCCTCCAGCCTCGCGGTGCGCGTGAAGCCCGGGAGCACGTTGTTCACGGTGATGCCGCACGACGCGACCTCGTTCGACAGCGTCTTCGCGAAACCCGTCACGGCGGCGCGCACGCTGTTGGAGAGGATGAGCCCGTCCACCGGTTCCTTGACGGCGACCGACGTGATGTTCAGGATCCGCCCCCAGCCGCGCTCCTTCATGCCCGGCAGAACCTCGCGCGTGAGATCGAGGGCGCTCTCGAGGTTGAGGCGGACGGCCGCCTTCCAGGCCGCCCGGTCGTGGTCCTCGAACTTTCCGGCCGGTGGCCCGCCCGCGTTGTTCACGAGGATGTCCACGCGTCCGAAGCGGGCCAGCGCCGCGTCGACCAGGCCGGCCACGTCCGCGGGATCCGACAGGTCGGCCGGGACCGCGACGACGTCACCCGGCCCTCGTGCGTCCGCGGACGCCGCGGCCTCCGCGAGCGCCGCCTTCCCGCGCGCGCACATGAGAAGATGCGTCCCTTCCGCCGCCAGTTCCTCCGCCACGGCCCGGCCGAGCCCCTTGGAGGAGGCGGCCACGAGGGCGACGCGGCCCGCGATCCCCAGGTCCATCAGTCGTCCGAGTCGTGGAAGTAGGAGTCCGTCCCGTCGAGCCAATCCGTGCGGGGAGGACAGAAGATATCGAGATCCAGCGTCTTCTCGAGCGCGATGGCCTTATGCGGGACGTGAGAGGGAATGTGAAGGATCTCGCCCGCGCGCACGACGACCTCCTCGCTCCCGTCGTCGCCCAGCCAGAAGTGCAGCGCGCCTTCGAGGATATATGTGAACTGTTCATTCTCGTGCGAGTGCGTGGGGACGACCGCGCCCTCTTCGAGCAGCACCTGCGCGATCATCGCCCGGTCTCCCGTCACCATGCGCCGGCCCAACTGCTCGGTCACACGTTCCCAGGGCAACGCCTCCCAGCGGAAGTGCCGGGGCTTCGCTTCGCTCATCGTTTCCTCCTCGCCTCGCGGGGTAAGCTCGCGGGGTGCTCGCGGGGTAGCTCCCGGACGCCGTGACCGGGGGTTGTAGAGTGGACGGACGATGTGCCGCCTACCGATTCGCGGCAAGCGTCCAGGCGACACCCGCGCGAAGGTTCCAGTCTCCGCTCATTTCGGTCGTTCCGTGCCCGAGCGCGGCGTCGATCGCGACCGGTCCCCGTCTCCACTCGACCGTGGCCCGGAGTTCGCCGAGGTCGCCGGTGCCGGGCGGGGAGATGCTTCTCGTGCTGGCCCGCCCCCGGGTCCCGACGGACAGCCGCCAGCTCGGGGCCGCGTCCCACAGGGCCTCGAACGCCCAGGCGAACGCATCGTTCTGCTCGAAGGGCTCGGCCGGCACCTCCAGGATGGAGACGCCGAACCAGCCGGTCGCGCGCCAGCGGGCGGAGGCCCAGGAGAAGAGAGCCGCCATCGTAACGTCGGTCGTGTTCGTGCCGATTCCCATCGATTCGTCGGAGTTCGGCAGCTTGACTCCCAGGTGCCCGCCGGCCGAGAAGCCCCCCGGTCCCCTGAGGGGGACGATCGAGATGCCGATTTCGAAATCGCCGACATCGCGCGTCGTCCCGTCTCGAACGGAGGGGTCGAGCGCGATGGCGGGGGCCCGGTCCCGCGATTCGATCGAGAGCACCTTCCGGACCGCCCCCTTCAGTTCGGCGACCGCGTGCGGCCCGATCGCCCAGGCGGCGTGGAGCACCGGGAAGGCGGTCAGCTCCCCTCCGTGTCCGGCCAGCGGAAAGGCGGCGTTCGTCGTGCGCGTGAAGCCGATGCCGATCAGGGCTTCGCTCCGCTCCAACCCTACCGGCTGCACGAGCGCGTCGCGCTTCAGTTGCGCCACCGCCATCGCGGGGAGGACGATGCCGAGCGCCACGGCCAGAAACGCGGGCCGAAACGCGCCCGGAAACACGGTCGGAAACGACGAGAGCCCGACGCATGAACGCCGGGCTCTCGGGATGTGCGGCGAAGCGGACCGCCGGCGGGGTGCCGGCCGGCGGGTGCGACTCAGTTTCGAGCCGCCTGCATGATGTCGTCCACGTAGCCGTCCAGTCGCGCCATGACCTCGATCGTCTCGGCCTGCGTCCCGGCGTTGGCCAGTTCTCTCGCCAGACTGAGAAGCAGTCCGCGGATGGCGGCGGCATTCCCGCCTCCCATCGACGGGGCCTCGGCCACGGCGGGCGGCGGCGCGGGCTCGGCCACGGCCGGCGCGGCGGGCTTCCGGGGCCGCGCGGCGGGCTTCCGGGGCTTCGGGGCGGGCTTCGGAGCCGGCGCAGCCGCGGCCAGACGCCGCTTCACCTGGAGCGGGTACTTCGCGTGGAACTGTCGGGCCGACAGCTTGGCGACCGAAGCGTCGATCTCGCAGGCGCCCTTGAACAACTCCGCGTTCTTTACGTCGGGATTCCTCTTGAGCACGCGGGCCACGTACGCCAGCACCGCTGCTTCCCCGTCGCGCTTCGGGGCACGCGGCGGCCGCGCCGCCTTCGCCTTTGCCGGCGCCCGGACCGTCCTCTTCGTGCCGGCCCCCGCCAGACGACGCTTGATCTGCAGCGGATACTTCGCATGGAACTGCCTCGGGTTCAGCTTCCCGATGGCCTTGTCTATGAGTTTCGCCCCTTCAAAGAGCGTCGCATTCGAGACCTGGGAGTTCTTTTTCAACTCCTCCTCTATGAATTTCATCACATCTTCGTTCATTGTGCCTCCTCCTGCAGATTTTTCGCCCGACGATAGATATCGAGTAGCGCGTACTTGCTGTGTCGTAATGGACCATGATCTACTCCGATGCGCCGCAAGTCAACTGTAAGGCAAGTAAAGACGTACGACCTTCCCTTTCTGGGGTCGCGGCGCGGACGTAGCTTCCCGCCCCATGCAGCTTCGATCGACGTCCACCCTGATCGCCGCCGTGGCGTGGTGCCTGCTCCCGGCACTCGCGCACGCGCAGGGATCGCGCCTCCCCGGCGCGATCGAAGCGGGACTCATCCTCCGGCACCTCGATGGCGTGAAGAGGGTGCTCGTGGTGGCGGCGCACCCGGATGACGAAGACACCGCCCTGCTGACCACGCTCGCGCGCGGATGGGGGGTGGAGGCCGCCTACTTTTCATTCACGCGAGGCGAGGGAGGCCAGAACCTCATCGGCACGGAACTCGGCGAGGGGCTCGGCATCATCCGCTCGGGCGAACTGCTCGCTGCCCGCACGATCGACGGGGCGGAGCAGTTCTTCGGCCGCGCCTTCGACTTCGGCTACTCGAAGACGGCGGACGAGACCTTCTCGAAGTGGCCGCGCGAGCGGATCCTTTCCGACCTGGTGTGGACGATCCGGCGTTTCCGTCCACACGTGCTCATCAGCATGTGGAGCGGAACGGAGCGGGACGGCCACGGGCACCACCAGGTGTCCGGCCTGCTCACGCGCGAGGCCTTCGACGCCGCGGGAGACGCGACCCGCTTCCCGGAACAGTTGGCGGCGGGCGCGGCACCCTGGGCGCCGCTGAAGCTGTACCGCCGCCCCCTCTTCGAGCTGGGCGCCACCTCGATCGAAATCGAGACGGGCACGCTCGATCCCCTGTTCGGCCTCACGCACCACCAGGTCGCGATGGACAGCCGCAGCCAGCACCGCTCGCAGGACTTCGGCACGGCGCTGCCGCTCGGTCCGCGCGTCACCCGCCTCTCGCTCGTCTCCTCGCGGGTCGGCGGCTCTCCGACGGAGCCGCTGTTTACGGGGGTGGACACGACGCTGGCGACTCTGGCCGCCGACCTCGGCGGGTCCGCGGAGGCGGACGTTCATACGGACATTCATGCGTACCGGGAGGCGATCGGCGACGCCGGCGGTTCGCTCAACGCGACGAGGCCGGAGACCGCCCTGCCCTTCCTCGCCGAGGCGCTGCGACGGCTGGAGCGGCTCCGCGCCGCCGCACGCCCCGGGGCGGAGAGCGAGTTGCGACGCGAACTCGACCGTCGCGCGCGCCTGCTAATGCGGGCGATCGCGGCCGTGGCCGGAGTGCGGGTCGAACTGCGGGCGCGAGACGACGTGCTGGTCCCGGGACAGACCGTACTCGTCGAAGCGCGCCGGACGGCAAGCACATCATCTTCTCGTCGAACAAGAACAACTGCGACAGCCGGGAATTCGACCTGTTCCTGATCGGCACCGACGGTTCGGGCCTGCGCCAGGTGACCGAGTTCGGCGGCTTCACGTCGTTCGCCGAGTTCTCGCCGGACGGTTCGCAGCTGGTGTTCTCGTCCGACCGCGATGCCAGTTCGCGCTACGAGTTCAACATCTTCGTGGCGGACTGGAGCGGTCCCGGCGCCAAGCCCTGATCAGCGCTCGAAATCGCGCTCGAGCGCCTCGATGTCGTCGGCTAGCTGGAGCGCCCGCCTGCGCAATTCCGCCAGGCGGCGGGCGACCGTACGGATCGGCGGCTCTGTAGCTTCGGCGACGGGCTGTCCCGCCTCGGCATCGGCCGAGGCAAGCAGAGCAGCAGCGTCTTCGGCCTCTAAGTCGCCCAGAGTGGCCAGCGCTTCCTCGAAGGTGTCCTCGTACACCAGCCTCTCGCCCATCGCGAGCACGACCTTGCGCAGCTGCGGCATGCGAGCCGCCTCGGCTTGGATGTAAATCGACTCCACATAGAGGAAATTCTCCCCAACGGGCATGGCGATCATCTCGCCGCGCAGCACGCGGGAGCCCTGCTGGTTCCAGAGCGTCAGGTCGCGGGCGATCTGCTGCTCTTGGTTGATTTGCGCTTCGATCTGGTTCGGTCCGTAGACAAGCTGCTGCTTGGAAAGCTGATAGAAGATCAGCTCCCCGAGCCGATCGCCGTCGCAGCGGGCCGCCATCCAGCCGTTGAGATTGTCCTTGTTGCGCGGTGTGAACGGCAGCATCAGCAGGAACTCCGGCTCGGTCTCGCCCGGCAGCGTCGCCACGATGTAGGTCGGTTTCATGCGCTCGGCGGCGCCGGTGTCGCCGGCGAGGCTCCTGCCCACGTCCCAAATGTCTTCCCGGTTGTAGAACACGGTCGGGTCACGCATGTGGAATGTCCTGTAGAGCTCCGCCTGGATATCGAAAATCAACTCCGGGTAGCGAGCGTGCTCGCGGATCGAGGCAGGCATCGCCTCCATCGGCTGGAACAGGTTCGGGAACACGCGGGCGTAGGACTGGATGATCGGATCGGTCGCG
>NZ_CANPVO010000004.1 GCF_947581785.1 Candidatus Palauibacter polyketidifaciens
TCCCCTACGTGAGCGTCCTCACGAACCCGACCACGGGCGGGGTGACGGCGTCGTATGCGATGCTGGGGGATGTGATTCTCGCGGAACCCGGCGCCCTCGTCGGCTTCGCCGGCCCGCGAGTCATCAAGGAAACGATCCGGCAGGACCTTCCGGAGGGTTTCCAGACGGCGGAGTTTCTGGAGGAGCACGGGATGATCGACCGCATCGTCCCGCGGTCGGAGATGCGCGACGCCCTCGCGTGCCTCCTGGATCACATGTGCTGATCGCGGGCGGGGATGCCCTCGCGGCCCTGTTCGATCCCCGTCCGGTCACCACGATCCGCTGGGGTCTCGACAGAATCGAAGCGCTCCTCGCGGAGCTGGGCCGGCCGGAACGGACCTTCAACGCCCTCCATATCGCGGGCACGAACGGCAAGGGGTCGACCGCGTGCTTCGCGGCGTCGATGCTCGAAGACGGCGGCACGCGCACGGGCCTCTATACCTCGCCGCACCTCGAGGACGTTCGGGAACGTTTTCTGATCGATGGGGCCTGGGTGGAGGAGTCGGCGCTTCAGTCCGCCGCCGCCCGCGTGCTCGACTGCGAGACGGCCGAACATTGTACGTACTTCGAGTTGGCCACCGCGCTCGCCTTCACCTGCTTCGCGGAGTGCGGGGTGGAGGTGGCGGTCGTCGAAACCGGTCTCGGCGGCCGGCTCGACGCGACGAACGTGCTCCGTCCCGCCGGGACGGCGATCACCCCGATCAGCCTCGACCACACGGAGTGGCTTGGGGGATCTCCCGAGTCGATCGCGAAGGAAAAAGGGGGGATCTTCAAGCCGGGCGCGCCGGCCTGCCTGGGTCGCATCGATCCGCTTCCGCTCGCGGTGCTCGAGCGGGCCGCGCGCCGCGTCGGATCACCGGTTGCGCGCCTCGGAAGGGAGGCGGAGGTGTCGGATGTCGAGGTGCGGACCGATCCTCCGGAAACGCGCTTCCGATATGTGTCGGGGTCGCGTCCCGACGGCTTGCGGCTCGCCACCGGCCTGCCCGGCCGGCACCAGGCGGACAACGCGGCTCTCGCCCTCCTGCTGCTGGACGGCTCGGGCCTTCCGCCGGACGAAGACTCCGCGCGCCGCGGGATCGCACGCGCGCGCCTGGCCGGCCGCTTCGAGATCCGGCCTTCGCGCGGCGGACGCCCGGGCTGCGTGTTCGATATCGCGCACAATCCGGCGGCCATCGCGGCGCTCTGCGAAACGGTGGCGGCGCTGTCCGCGGCGCGCCCGCTCATCGCTGTGGTCGGAATGCTGGCCGACAAGGATTGGAAGAAGATGTTGGCCCGCCTCGCGCTTGACAGCGACGCTATGATTCTGACGCGGTCCGCCGCCCCCGCGGAGAGGCGGTGGGACCCGTCCCGGGCGCAGGAGTGGCTGTCGCGTGAACGGGGTCTTGAATCGATCGTGTGCCGGAACGTGGCCGAGGCGGTCTCGCGAGGGCTGACGCTCGCCGGAGCCGGAACGCTCCTGGTCACGGGGTCCGCAACCACCGTGGGCGAGGCCCGGGCACTGCCGGAACTCGCCGGCGTACGGACAGGAGACTGAAGATGCTGTACGATCCCAGACTGGTACAACCGATGAGGGACGAACTCACCCGCCTCGGCGTGCGTGAGCTTCGGACCTCCGATGAAGTGGACGAAGTCCTCGGCGCCGACGGGGAGACGCTCGTCGTCGTGAACTCCGTCTGCGGCTGCGCGGCGCGCAATGCGCGACCCGCCGTGGCGATGGCCATGAGCCACGGAGAGCAGCCCGACCGCGTCGTCACGGTGTTCGCGGGACAGGATGTGGAAGCGACGGCGCGCGCGCGGCAGTATTTCGTCGGCGTCCGACCCTCGTCCCCGGCTCTCGCGCTGCTCTCCAACGGGGAGCTGCAGTTCATGCTCGAGCGCCACCAGATCGAGGGCCGCGAGGCGCACGACATCGCGGCCGACCTCACAAAGGCGTACGACCGATACTGCGCGACGAGCTAGCCCAGCGGGGTTTGTGCCACGGGTTGCCTCAGCTTCCGGGGCCGTGACCTCCGGGGAGATCCGCGGCCTGCCCGGTTTTCGAGATTTCTTTCCGGAGGAACTCGCCCTCCGCCGACACATCTTCTCGGCCTGGCGCAGCGTCGGCGCCCGCTATGGATTCACGGAGTATGACGGCCCTCCGCTCGAGGCGCTCGAACTCTACACGCGGAAGTCCGGCGAAGAGATCGTAGGACAGCTCTACGGGTTCGAGGACAGGGGAGGGCGGGCCGTGGCGCTGCGGCCCGAGATGACGCCGACCTTCGCGCGCATGATCGCCTCCCGTGCCGCGGGGCTCGCGAAGCCCGTCCGCTGGTTCTCGATCCCGCAGCTCTTCCGCTACGAGCGGCCGCAGCGCGGTCGACTCCGCGAGCACTTCCAACTCAACATGGACATCGTCGGCGAGACGAACCCGCTCGCCGATTCGGAGATCATCAGCGCGGGCATCGACGCGCTCCGGGAACTCGGCCTGGGGGCCGCGGACATCGTGGTCCGCATCTCGGACCGGCGCCTCATCGGCGCGCTTCTCGACGTTCACGGAATCTCCGCGGAAGACCATGTTGCGGTGTTCGGCGCCCTCGACCGGCTCGAGAAGGAAGGGGAGGAGGGGGTCCGCTCGCGGCTCGCGGAGCACGGTGTAGACGGGGACGCGGCGACGCGGCTGCTGGCGGCCACCCGGCTCCCGCTCGAGGAACTGGCGGCGGCGCACGGGGGAGACGAAGCGGTCGCCGAGGCGGCCGACCGGCTGTCCACCGTGTTCGCGCATCTCGGCGCGGCG